>JAIOII010001173.1 GCA_019912685.1 Kofleriaceae bacterium | reverse complement strand
GGCCGCGACGCGCGGATGCTCGCGGCGGCGGAGATGGAGGCGCGCCACGAGATCGGGGCCGCGATCCTGCGCGGCGACGTGCCGGAGATCGCCGAGCGCTACCTCGCGCTCGCCCACCTGCTCCACGCCGGCCATCACGCGCGCGGCGCGATCGCCGAGCTCGAGGAGGCGCTCGACGTGGTCTGCGGCGGCGCCTTGCCGTGTGCGACCAGCGACGCGACGGCCCAGCTCCTCGCCGCCCTCCTGCCGCTCTACGCCGAGATCGGCGATCGTGTCGCCGTGGCACGCACGCGCGACCGGCTCGACCAGAGCGTCACCATCACCATGGCGCGGCCGTGAGCCTGGACCTCTCCCAGTTCCACGACGCCGGCCACGGCTTCGACGTGTTCGGCCTCGATCCGCGGACCGTGCGCCGGGTCGCCGCCCTGTGCCGGCCGATCCACCGGCGCTACTTCCGCGTGCGCTCGCACGGCGCCCTGCACCTCCCGCGGCGCGGTCCGGCGATCCTCGTCGCCAACCACGCGGGCGCGCTCCCCGTCGACGGCGCCGTCCTGTGGCTCGACGTGCTCGAGCACACCGGCCGCGTGCTGCGCCCGGTCGCCGACCTCTTCGTCGCCGGGTTCCCGCTGGTCAACACGATCTTCGCGCGGCTCGGCGTGGTCTCGGGCACGCGCGCCAACGTGCGCCGCCTGCTCGACGACGGCGAGCTGATCGGGATCTTCCCCGAGGGCGTCTCCGGCGTCGCCAAGCCGTTCCGCGAGCGCTACCACCTCCAGCGCTGGCACGTCGGGCACGCCGAGCTGGCGATCCGCCACCGCGTCCCCATCGTGCCGGTCGCGATCATCGGCGCCGAGGAGAGCTGGCCGATCGCGCTCCGCATCCCCGGCATCCGCGTCTTCGGCGCGCCGTACCTGCCGATCCCGCTGTCGCCCGTGCCCCTGCCCGTCCCGTACCACCTGCACTACGGCGCGCCGATCGATCTCGCCGCCGACTACGACGCGGCGGCGGCCGACGATCCGACCGCCGCGCGCGAGGCGGCGGGCCGCGTCCACGACGCGCTCGAGGACCTGATGTACGCCGGGCTGCGGGCGCGGCGGGAGGGCGCAGCGTGAGGGTCCTCGTCGTCGGCGCCACCACGCCGCTCGGCCAGGTCGTCACCCGCCGCCTGCTCGACGATCCCGCGGTCGAGAAGGTGCTCGAGGCCGGCGCCGAGCGGTTCGTCGGTGCCGGCGCGCGACGCGATTACCACGACTGCGACCTCACGCGCGACCGCTCGGTCCACGACCTCGTGCACGGCGCGGCGCGCGACGCCCGCATCGACACGGTCATCCACCTCGCGCTCCATCGCAACGCCGGCGACGAGGGCGCGCGGATCCACGACCGCAACGTCGAGGCGACGCGCCGGCTCCTGCGCGCGTGCGAGGAGAGCGAGGCCATCCGCCGCTTCGTCTACGTCAGCTCGACCGCGGTGTACGCGGTGCGCTCGACCGGATCGTGCCTCCTCGACGAGGACGCCGCCCTCGAGTTCGACCCGGCCGCGCCCCAGTGGATCCGCGATCGCGTCGAGGCCGACCTGACCGTGTGCACGCACGTCGGCACGTCGCGGCTGTCGATCGCCGTCCTGCGCCTCGCCGAGATCCTCGCGCCGGCGATGGGCAGCCAGCTCTGGGACTACGTGCAGACGCGCGTGTGCCTGCGGCCGCTCGGCTTCGATCCGATGATCAACGTCCTGTCGCTCGAGGACGCCGCGCACGCGATCGTGCGCGCGGCGCGCAGCACGGAGATCGGCGTGTTCAACATCGCCGGCGCCGACACGCTGCCGCTCTCGCGCCTCGTCGCGCGCTCGGGCCGCCTCGACATCCCGGTGCCCGGCCCGCTCCTCGCGCCCCTCTACCGCCTGCGCGCGGGGACGACCGGGCTCGAGTTCCGCTACGACCTCAACCTGCGCCGCTTCCACTTCGGCAACCAGGTCGACGACGCACGCGCCCGCGACCGGCTCGGCTACCGCCCCGCGCACCCGATCGCGTGGCCGGCGCCCTGAGCCGCCGGATCGGTCTCAGGACTTCGTCGCCGTCGCGGTGGCGATCGGGATCTTCTTGGCTTGCGCCTCCGGCTTCTTGGGCACGACCAGCGTGAGGACGCCGTCCTTGAGCTCGCTCTTCAGGTGCTCGGTGTCGATGCCCTCGGGCAGCGTGAACGCGCGCGAGAAGCTGCCGTAGGAGCGCTCGAACGTGTAGTACCTGTCGTCCTTGTGCTCCTGCTGCGACTCGCGCTTGCCGCTGATCGACAGCCGGTTGCCGGTGAGCGAGACCTCGATGTCCTCCGGCTTCATCCCCGGCACGTCGGCGGTGAAGACGTAGGCGTCCTTGTTCTCGCGCACCTCGAACGCGGGCATCCACTCACGCTCCGTGCGGCCGAGCAGGGGAGCCATCTCGCGGAACGGATCCCAGCGCATCCAGTCGCGCATCGCGCGGAACGGATCCCACGCCTCGATCACGTCGCCGTTGCCACTCTTCTTCACGATCTCGGCCATGTTCCTCTCCTTGTCAGTGCTGCGGTCGTCTTCAGCAAGCCGCGGGCCACGTCATGCAGCCACCACGGCGCCCTCCGTGATGCGCGACATCAGGTGCTCGTGCTCGGAGCTGCCGCGCAGGCTCTCGAACACACGCTTGGGCGATCCCCAGTCCGACCAGCCGGTTCCCGCCATCGCGACGAGCGCCAGCCGCGCAGCGGACGTCGCGGCAAGGACGTCGACGCTCCAGTTCGCGGCCGGCAGGCGCGCATAGAGTGCATCGAGCCGCTCGTCGCTGCGCGGCGCGTGCGCGCGGGCGGCCCACTGCTCGAAGCCGAGGACGTGACGCGGCAGCCGCGGCCGGGCGAGATCCCAGAACGCGGCGACCGGACCGGTCGCGATGAAGGTGTTCCACACCGCGCCGCGGGCGCGCAGCTGCCGCGCCACGTCCTCGGTCGGTTTCTCGACGAAGCTGCGTACGTTCCACACCGCCTCGCGCGCGCGCCCTGCGACCCGCGCTCCGGGCAGGATCCAGCCGTACTCGGTCTCGGGGCGGTCGGCCTCGACGCCGACGAGCGTGACCCGCCGCCGCTCCTCGCGGTGCGCCGCGGCGCATCGGCTCGACGTTGGGCACGTGGTGGTCGGCGGGGAGCACGACGACCCGCGCCTCGGGCGCGCGGGCCCGGACGTACGAGATCGGGAACAGGAGCCCGGGCCCGGTGTCGAGGCCGTGGGGCTGGACGAGCAGGTGCACGCCGGGATACGGCGCGAGCTGCTCGCGCGCCAGCACCTCGTGCGGCCGCGACACCACGACGACGGTGCGCGCGAGCTCCGTCATCCGGCCGGCGCGTTCGATCGTCTCCTGCAGGAGCGAGCGCTCGCCGGCGAGCACCGCGAACTGCTTCGGCACGTCGCGGCCGTAGAGCGCGCGCGTGAGTGACGACAGCCGCTTGCCCTCACCACCGGCGAGGATGATGGCCCAGGTCTCCGTGTTCCCCATGGCCAGCGCCTCTCTGCAGGCCTCGTGCCTGCGGCAGAGCGTCACATCCGCCGCGTTCTCCGCCCGTCTCTGCGTCGCGCGGCGAAGCGCGCGCAGCGGTTGCGCACTCCCGCGACGATCAGGCCGCGGCGTCGAGGTCGACCTCGCTGATCGACGACTCGAGCACGTCGAGCTCCTCGCGCAGCGACGAGAGCTGCTCCGTCACCGGGTCGCCGCCGAGCTCGACCTCCTCGACCTCGCGGGCGCGCAGCTCGATCACCAGCGCGGCGACGGCCTCGAGCGAGGCGCGCGCCAGCTCGAGGCGGGCGCGCAGGCGGTCGCCCAGCCGCTCGATCGACGCCACGGTGT
>JAIOII010001172.1 GCA_019912685.1 Kofleriaceae bacterium | reverse complement strand
AGGGCGAGGGCGAGGGCGAGAGCGAAAGCGACGCCGAGGGCCGCGGCCGCGGCCGCCGCAAGGAGCCGTGGATCGTCGTGCACACGGGCCGCGAGCGCACGCGCGACGACGACGAGGGCACCCCGATCGACGTCGTGCCGGCGCCGCCGCCGCCGCCGTCGCCCGTCGACGCGGGCAGCTTCGTCGCCGGCGAGATCGACGTGCCGACGCCGACGCCCGAGCTCATCGACGACGACGGCGCGTTCACGGCGGCCAGCCGCTTGCTCGGACCGAAGGACCCCAGCTAGTGCTCCTCACGCTCTTCCTCCAGCTCGCCCTCGGGCTCGGCTTCGCCTTCGCCGCCCGCGACCGCATCCGCGCCGACGGGCCGTCCGCGCCGCCCGCGTTCCTGCTCGTGCTCATCCACGTCGGGCTCGTGACCGCGCCGGTGACGCTCTACTTCTATGCCGCGCACGCCGCCTGGTCGTGGCTCTACATCGTCGACCCCGAGCGCGTGCCCGCGCTGGCGATCGTCCCGCTCGTCGTCGTCCACGGCCTGGTCCTCGTGGGCGGCTGGTACGGGGGCGCGTGGCTCGTTCGCACCGACCGGAAGAGCGCGCTCCTCTATACGATCCTCGGCGCGGCGGTCGCCTTCCTCATCGGGTTCGTGGTCGCGCTCGGCCGGCTGACCACGGCGACGAGCTACGCCGGCTACCTGGCGGGGGCGAGCGGCGGCCTCATGAGCGTCGAGCTCGGCTGGGCGCTCCTCGTCTCGTTCGCCGCCTCGGCGGCGGCGGCGACCTACGTCCTGATCGAGCTCCTGCGCGACAGCCGTCGGGTCCGCGCCCGGTGACGCGATGAAACGTGATAAGAACAACGGACCGATGGGGGCCCGAAGCCTGGGGCTTGTGTCGATCGTGATCGCCGGGGCGACCCTGGCGCTCGCCGCATGCGGTCCGATCGGCTACGTGACCAACGTCCGGTCGGCGTCGACCGCCGTCGAGGAGGCGCGCGCCGTCAACGCGGCCAAGTACGCCCCCTACGAGTGGACGCGCGCGGTCGAGTACCTGCACGCGGCGCGCGCCGAGGCGGCGATGGCCGACTTCGAGGCGGCGAACCGGTTCGGGCGGCTGGCGTCGGAGGCGGCGACCAAGGCCAAGGCCGACGCGATCCGGCGCGCCGCGGACCCGCGGCTCATGGACGAGATCACGCCGCCGCCCGGGGCGGGCTCGCGGCCGGCGCTGCCGACCGAGGGCGTCGCCCCCGTGGTCGATCCCGACGAGGAGAACCCCGCCGAGCTGGAGACGCCGTGACGCGGCCGCTCGTCATCTTCCTCCTGATCCTCACCGCGTGCGCCGGCTCGGGGCTGAAGGAGCGGACGCGGACGATCGACGAGCTCATCTCGACCGCGCGCGACAACGGCGCCCTGCGCTGCGCGCCGGTCGAGCTGGCGATGGCCGAGTCGCACAACGACGTCGCCAAGCAGGAGCTGTCCGAGGGCAACTTCTACCCGGCGCAGAAGGAGATCGCGGTCGCCGAGGAGAACGCGCGGGCCGCCGTCGAGAAGTCGCCCAGGCACCTGTGCAACCCGGAGAACCGGAAGCCCGACGCCCCGCTGCCCAGGGACACCGACGGCGACGGCCTCCTCGACGACGTCGACGAGTGCCCGCGGCTCCCCGAGGACAAGGACGGCTTCGAGGACCAGGACGGCTGTCCCGAGGAGGACAACGACGCCGACGGCATCGCCGACAAGATCGACGACTGCCCGAACGATCCCGAGGACCGCGACTCGTTCGAGGACACCGACGGCTGCCCCGATCCCGACAACGACCAGGACGGCATCGCCGACCGCGTCGATCAGTGCCCCGACGAACCGGAGGACAAGGACGGCTTCGAGGACGACGACGGCTGCCCCGACTGCGACGACGACAAGGACGGCGTCGCCGAGTGCCCGCAGGCGCTCGACAAGTGCCCGGGCGTCACCGGCGTCCCGCCCGACGGCTGCCAGAAGTACACGATGATCGTGGTGACCGAGGAGAAGATCGAGCTCAAGCAGACGGTCTTCTTCGACACCAACAAGGCGACGATCAAGCGGGTCAGCTTCCCGCTCCTCGACGAGGTCGCGCAGGCCCTCCAGGACAACCCGACGATCAAGGTCCGTATCGAGGGCCACACCGACAGCCAGGGCAGCGACAAGTCCAACCTCAAGCTCAGCAACAACCGCGCGGCCTCCGTTCGTAAGTACTTGATCAAGAAGGGGATCGCGGCGGATCGCATGACGTCGCAGGGCTTCGGCGAGAGCGTGCCGATCGCCGACAACCGCACGGCCGACGGGCGCGCGCAGAACCGCCGCGTCGAATTCTTCATCACAGAACGCTAGGCAGTCCGGGAGCGGGCTGTGCTAACACCACCCGCATGCGGGGATTGCTCCATCGGGTTTCGTTCATCCTGATCCTGCTCGGTCTCTTCTCGTTCGCTTCGGCGACACCGGCCCTCGCCGACGCCAAGTCGAAGAAGGAGATCGAAACCAAGATGAAGGAGGCGATGGAGAACTACGACCTCCTCGAGTACGAGGAGGCGCGCAAGATCCTCAACCAGGCGCTCACCGTCGCCAAGAAGGCGAAGATGGAGAACGACCCGGTGACCGCGAAGGTGCACCTCCGCCTCGGCATCGTGTACTTCGCCGGCCTGCAGGACGCGGAGAGCGCGAAGCTCTCGTTCCTGAACGCCGCCGAGATCGACAAGGGCATCGCGCTCGACAAGGCGTACGCGACCGCCGAGATGGCCAAGCTCCTCGACGAGGCCAAGGCCGAGGCCGGCGGTAGCGGCGGCGGCGGCGGCGGCGACATCGAGCCGGCGGGCGGTGGTGGCGCCGACGTCGACTGCAGCACCGTCGCCGGCGTCCAGCACACGATCATCGACACGGCGAAGGGCGGCAAGGACCTCGTCCTCGACGCCGCCGTCGGCGCCGACGTGCAGCCGGCGAAGGTGGCGATCATGTACCGCGCGCGCGGCGCCACCGACTTCACCGAGTCGAAGATGATCGCCTCGGGGTGCGTGTACCGCGGCGTCATCCCCAAGGCCGCGCTGTCCGGCGACCTCATCCACTACTACGTCGCGGCCTACAACGATCAGGGCCGCGTGATCGCATCCAAGGGCTCCGCGGGCTCGCCCAACATCGTCGAGATCGCGGGCGGCGGCGGCGGCGGCGACATCGGCGCGGTGGTGCGGCCCAAGGGCAAGAAGACGCTCTACATCGCGCTGGTCGGCGGCTCGGGCGGCGGCTACGTCACCGGCGAGACCGAGCAGCAGCTCAACGACGTGAAGTGCTGCTTCGCGCCGCAGCTCCTGCACGCGAACCCGGAGATCGGCTACTACCTCAACAAGACGACGACGGTCGCGCTCGCCGCGCGCCTCGGCTTCCCGATCGGCGCGAACATCCCCGGCCACTCGCCGGTCGCGCCCGCGGGCTTCGTGAAGGTGCGCAAGGCGCTCTCGCCGTCGGGCACCGGCCTGGTCGTGTCGGGCGGCGTCGGCGGCGGCGTCATCCGCGACACCATCAAGCTCGACGGCGCGCCGGAGGACATGGACGTCGACGTCGTGGCGATCGGCCCGCTGTTCGTCAGCGGCGGCGCCGGCTACAGCGCCGCGCTCGGCGGCAGCCTCGCGCTGATCGCGGAGCTGAACGCGGTGGCCGGGATCCCGATCGTGAAGGAGCTCGGCGCGTCGCGCCTCAACTTCGGCGTGCAGCTCGACTTCAACCTCGGCCTGCACATCGGGTTCTAGCCGACGGACGACCGCGGAACGCGGGCCGGACCGTCGGCTCCCGTGCCCGTGCCCGTGCCCGTGCCCGTGCCCGATCAGGTATCGCGAATGTTGCGCAGCGGGTGCAGCGTGAGGTGGATCTCGCCCGCGGTCACCTCGCTCGTCGTCGGTGACGCCGTCAAGATAGCGGCGACCTCGACGGTCGTGCCGCCGCCCTCGGCGAGGTAGAGGACGCGCTTCAACGCCTTGCGCTTGGTCGCGACGCTCTCGAGGTCGCGGAGGAGCTGCGGGTAGACCTCGAGCAGGCCCGAGTCCTTGAGCTCGATGCCGCCGACGTCGCCGGCGCAGCCGAGGAACTCGAGGAACGCCGGGTTGGCGATGCGCACGCGCCCGGTGACGTCACAGGACGCCATCGGCACCGGCGCGCTCTGGAACACCTCGAAGGCGGCCTTGGTGCGGTGGTCGAGCTCGCGTCGCTCGCGGCCGCCTTCGCCGGCGCCGCCGCGGCCGCGGCCCCGCGACGCCACGTCCATGCCGAGCATGTTCATGAGCGTGCGCAGCTCGTACATGAACGCCGGTACGTCGGCGTGACGATCGCCCGGGTTCTTGGCCGTCGCCTTGGCGATGATCTCGTCGGCGCGCTCGTCGAGCGGCTCGTCGATCATCTGGCTCGCCACCGGCATCGCCGCCTCGAGCTGCTGCTGGAACACCTCGTCGAGCTTGCCGGTGAAGGGCAGGCGGCCGGTGAGGAGCTCGAACAGGAGGATGCCGAGCGCGTACACGTCCGACCCCACGTTCGCCGGGCCGCCCTGGATGCGCTCGGGCGCCAGGTACTCGGGCGTGCCGTCGACCTCGCCGATGCCGCGGCCCAGGTCGGGCCGCGACAGGCCGAAGTCGAGGAGCTTCACGACGCGACGCTGCGCGGCGCCGCGCACGAGGAAGACGTTCTCGCTCTTCACGTCGCCGTGGATGATCGCGCGCCCGTGGATGTAGCGGAGCGCCTCGCAGACTTGCCACATGATGTCGCACGCGACCTTGGGCGCCATGCGGCCGCCCTGCCGCAGCTTGGAGTGGAGCGTCTGGCCGTCGAGCAGCTCCATCACCATGAACAGGCCGAAGTGCATGTCCTGGCCGAAGTCGACGATCGAGCAGATGTTGTCGTGGGTGCACGCCGACGCGAGGCGCGCCTCCCGGTAGAACATCTCGCGCATGCGCGGGTTGGTCGCGATCGGCGCCTTGATCAGCTTGAGCGCGAACGCCTTGCCGAGCACCTGGTGGCGGACGCGCATCACGCGGCCCATGCCGCCGCGGCCGAGCTGACCCTCGACGACGTAGCGCCCGCCGATCATGTCGCCCTGGCGCGCGCCGCGGCGATCGGCGATCTCGGGCAGCACCTGGGCCTCGCCCGTGCCCTCGAGCGCGGCGTCGACGCCGATCGCCTCGACCTCGGCGGCGATGATGGGGCCCGACTCGCGCTTGGCGACCCGGCTGCCGGTCGCGGTGGGGTGGAGCGAGACCGGCTGCGCGACGCCGACGTCGCGAGGGAGCGGCGTCTCGCCGCGGCCCATGACGCTCAGGGTGAGCGACGGCAGGAGGGTCTCGTGGACGTCGCGCGGCGAGTCCTGCGAGAGATCGTCGTCCACCTCCGAACCGGCGTCGGGCGTGCCGTCAGCCATGCGCGCAGGATACTAGCCTGAATCCGGCCAGGATCCGGTGCCGCGTCGGTTACCGTCTGGTTCTGTGTGGTAAGGAGGGGAGGTGGACGACGCGGCTTTCGACGCCATCGCGCACGACGAGATGGCCTACCTCGAGGACCGGCTGGGCGAGCTCGATCCGGACGACGTCGAGCTGACGGTCTCGTCCGGAGTCCTGCGCATCGACCTGCGCGACGGCACCAAGATCGTGGTCAACAGCCACCGCGCGGCGCGCCAGATCTGGATGGCCGCGATCGCGACCGCCTGGCACTTCGACCCGGTCGACGGAGGACGGTGGGTGGCGGCCAAGACCAACGAGGAGCTGCGGTCGACGCTGGCGCGCCTCCTGCGCGAGCGCGTGGGCGTGCAGATCCAGCTCTGACCTGAGGGAGAATCCAATGTTCGTGCGTCTCGGTGTCGTGGTCGTGCTCGCCCTCGCGGTGGGCTGCGGCGGATCCCAGTCCGCGCCGGCGACGGTCGCCGCCGGGCCGGCGGTCGAGGACTTCGGGCCGGGGCTCGCGTTGCACGAGGCGTCTGCCGACAAGCTGAGCCTCGCGGCGAACCGGGTGCTCGCGGCCTCCTACCAGGTCGCGCCCGCCGGCGAGGCGGGCACGTTGATGACGGAGTGGGCGGTGCACGACGCGGCGCGGTGGCCCGGCGCCGAGACGCGCGTGGTCGTCGAGCTCACCGACCAGAAGGTGATCGTGCGCGTCCAGTGCCGGATGGCGAACGGATCGTGCGCGCGGACGGTCCCCGACGGCGTGGAGCTCGTGGCGCTGGCGCAGCGGCTGGCGGACGGGATCGCCGGCGACGGCTCCGCCGACCAGGTCCTCGGGAAGCTGCGTGGCACAAGGGACGACGTCTGCGCGTGCAAGGACAGCACGTGCGTCGAGGAGGCCGAGCAGCGGCTCATGGACTGGGCGATGAGCCACATGGAGAAGCTCAAGGACCTGAAGCCGACGGAGGCGCAGAACGAGGAGGCCGATCGGATCCAGGACGAGATGCAGGCGTGCAAGGAGCGGATCGCGCCCGCGCCCCGGCCCGAGCCGTCGCCGAGCACGCCGGTGACGCCGTTGCCGCCGGGCGGCACCGGCTCGAAGGCGTGCGACGCGTACCTGGCCACGTTCGATCAGGTCGTCCAGAAATGCGGGGAGAAGATGGGCCCGGCGCTCGAAGCGATGATCCAGAGCCGGAACGCGCAGCTCGACGCGTTCGCCGAGTGGGCCACCCTCGACAAGAAGAGCCGCAAGGCCGCCGTCGACGCGGCGGAGCCGGGCTGCAAGGCGGCGAACGATGCGCTGCGCCAGGCCGCGACGTCCATGGGCTGCGCGCTCTGACGTCAAGCCGCCGCATTCGCGGTACTGTCGGGCATGGCTGATTCGCAGTTCCTGACGGTGATCCGGATCTGGGCCGCCATGGCGTGGGCCGACGGCGTCCTGGCCGAGGCCGAGGCCAGCGCGCTGCGCCGCCTGATCTCGGGCGCGCAGCTCGACGAGGCCGAGGCCGAGAAGGCGCGCTCGTTCCTGGAGAGCCGCACCGAGCTCGGCGACGACGGGCTGGCGGAGATGTCGCCCGACGCCAAGCAGGGCATCTACAAGGCGGCGTGTCGCATGGCGGCGCTCGACCGCGAGGTCGCGCAGAGCGAGCGGACCATGCTGGTGAAGCTGCGCGACGCGCTCGGGCTCTCGCTCGACAGCGCGCGCGAGATCGAGGCGGGCGTGCCGGGCGTGACGGTGAGCTGAGCGCGAGCGTCGTACCCATGCGGCAGCGCCGTCATTCGCCGAGGGTGCTCGCGTGGCGCGGCGTCATCGCCGCGCTCTCCGACGTCGCGATGGCGAGCGGCATCTATCCGCTCCTGCCGCACGCGGCGCTCGCCTTGAGCCGCAAGCCCGAGGAGGACCGCGCGGCGGAGGCGGCCGATGCGGCGGACCGGCCGAGCGCGCTGCGCATCGCGCTGCGCGAGTGGCGCATCGCGATCGAGATGTCGGCGGCGCGGCCGCTCGGCTTCCTGCCACTGCCGGGGGAGCAGGGCCGCGGGCCGCGCCCGATCATCCTCTTGCACGGCTACGCGATGTGCCGCGCGAACTTCCGGCCGCTCGCGCGGCGCCTCGAGGCGGCCGGGCTCGGCCCCGTGCTCGGGTTCGAGTACTGGACGCTCGGCAAGACGAGCGCGGCGGCCAAGCGGCTGGCCGAGTACGTCGAGGAGGTGCGCGCCCGCTCCGAGAGCGATCAGGTCGACATCATCGGCCACTCGATGGGCGGCGTGGTCGGGCGCTACTACGTCAGCCTGCTCGGCGGCGACGGCGCGGTCGCCAACCTCATCACGCTCGGGTCGCCGCACGCGGGCACCGACGTGAGCGCGGTCGGCCTCGGGCGTCCCGGCAAGGAGCTGCTGGGCGGCTCGACGCTCGTGCAGCGCCTCGACGCGGCGCCGCGCCCGACGCGCACGCGCATGACCGTCGTGTGGTCGCGCGCCGACGCGCTCGTGCCCGGCGCGCGCCACGCGCGGGTCACCGGCGTCGACGAGCTCGTCTACGACGACCTCGGGCACCTCGCGCTCCTCACCGACGAGCGCGTGGCGGCGGCGA
>JAIOII010001171.1 GCA_019912685.1 Kofleriaceae bacterium | reverse complement strand
GCCCGCCCACCAGCGGCTGCAGCGCCGCGAGCACCTCGGCGGCGCGTGCGTGCCGCATGCGGATCGCCGTCATCTGGGCGTCGTCGCCCTGATCGCCGTCGAGCACGTCGACGAGCGCGGCGACCCGCGCGTGATCGGTCGCGCTGCCCATGACGAAGAGCGCGTTGACGCGGGCGTCGGCGACCAGACGCGGCGGGGTGGCGCCGTTGCCCTGGGCGCCCTTGCCGACCTGCGGCGCGTCGGAGAGGAGCGGCGCCAGCACCTCGATCAGCGCCGGCGCCGAGCGATGCTCGACGGGGATCACCCAGAGCCCGGCGCCGGCGAGCTCGCGGTCGAGGTCCTGCACGAGCGTCTTCATCGCCGCGACGTGTCGGCCGTCGTCCGTGATCAGGAGCGCGCGCAGCTGGGGCAGCGCGGTGACCACCCCGTTGCGCGACTTCACGACCTCGATCGCCGCGCGCAGCTCCTCGACGCCGATGTGCTTGGGCTTGACGAGCACGCGCACGAGCCCGCCGCCGCCGTCGGGGAACGACTTCCGGATCTTGAGCGCCGCGTCCTTCGCCTGCGCCGACTCGACGATCTCGAGCACGCTCCCCTTCGGCACCGCCGCGAGCCCCATCGCCTCGAGCCCGACCTCGAACACCGCCCACGCCTCGCCCGCGTCGAGCGTCCCCGGCGTGATCATCGTCAGCTTCGCCGACCGCTGCGCCAGGGACGACGCATACACGAAGCGCTTGCACGAGAACCCCATCGCCCAGGCGACGAGATCGCGCAGCGCGACCTCGTCCTTCAGGTTCACCTCGAACCTGCCCTTCGGCTTCCCGCAGCTGTACCGCTCCGCCGTGTCCTCCTCCTCCGTCTCGGCTCGCGCCGCACCGATGCCACTCACCATCATCGCCATCACGATCACCAGCGCGCGAGCTCTCATGCCCGAGCGCCATCGCAACCCACGTGCCAGCCCCGGGGACACCTTCCTGCCCTCCAAGCCCGCGTTACTTCACGCGTTCCCAGACCGATCGCAACTGACGCAACCGATGGCGCACGTGCCGATATGTCATCGCATGGAACGCCACACTCGCCTCGTCGTCGCAGGTCATCCACACCTGATCTACCTCCGCGGAAACAACCGACGTCTCCTCTTCGCGTCACACGCCGACCGCCTCCTCTGGGTCGAATGCGTCGGCCGCGCGCTCGACGTCACGAAGTGCCGACTTCACCAGATGACGCTCGTGCGGGCCGCCGTCTACATGATCGTGACACCGACCGACGAGGTCGGTCTGTCCGACGTGGTGAAGCGCGCCTGCGAGCGCTACACCCCGACGCGCAACAGGCAGCGCGGCGGCAGCGGGCGACTGTTCGAGGTCGGGTTTCGATCACGCGCGCTGCTCGACCTGGAGCAGGTCCGCACCACGACACTCCACCACGACGCGACCGCCTTTCGTGTCGGGGACGCGACGGATCCGTTCGTCCATCCGTGGTCCACGGCGGCTCTCCATGCCGGTCGCCTGGAAGGGCGCAAGCTCCGCCCGATCTGGACGCCGAGCCGCTGGTACGCGCAACTCGGTCGGACGTCGGACGAACGCGCGCGGGCGTACCGCCGAGCGATGGCGGAGTATCTCGAGCGGGGAGAGGCACCTCCCGTCGACGAGCGGATCGCGGCAGACGAGAAAGAGAACTACCGACGACGCATCGAACGCCCCGACGGCAGGTGGGCTCGCGAGCGCCAGTTGCAATACGGGCCAAAAACCGCTTCAGATCGCTGACTTGCAACCCAGGAAGGTGTCCCCCATCAGGGGAGGGCACGCCGCCGTCATAGCAGAATCAGAAACCTGATGTCCCGGATGGCCAAGCGCGCGGAAGGCGACACCGGCCTACCTGGCCCGCGGGTTGCTCTACGCTGCCGCGTGTTGCCCCGGCTTGCCACCGTCGTCGCCGTCGTCGTCGCGGCTGCTGCGTGCGGCGACGACGGGCCGGCGCCGTGCGAGGCGGCGCGCGTGCCGTACCGGAACGAGCTGCGGTGCGCCGACGAGCTGGCGAGCCAGGGCGCGCGCCCGCTCGACGCGAGCCTCCCCGGCGCGACGACCGTGAAGACGATCGTCGATCGCGCGGACGAGGACGAGACGTACTTCCAGGACACGATCGCGTATCCGGTGCACCGCGCGTTCGCCGTGATGCACCTCGGGTGGCCGCCGGGCGCGCCGTTCGTCGACCAGTACCTGTCGCCGGGCCGCCGCTTCGTCCTCGGCGCGCTCACCCACTACGAGGAGCCCGACGTCGTCGCCTACGAGCTCGCGCCCTACGACACGGCGAACGCCGGCATGATCGAGGCCTCGTACCGCCGCCTCGCCGACGCGACCTACGTCGGCGGCGACCTCCGCTTCCACCCGACGTCCGAGGAGCAGCTCGCGCTCGCCGCCGAGCTCGACATCCCCGTCATCACGACCGACGAGCTCTTCGCCGGCATCTCCTACCAGCCGCTCAACCTCGGCGAGACCTACGCCCGCGTCCACGTCCTCACTGCCGCCGAGCTCGCCACGACCTACGTGTCGCCGCGCGAGCTCGTCGTCCTCGACCGCGTGCCCGACGACCTCACCGTCGTCGCCGGCGTCGTCACCGCCGAGCTGCAGACCCCGCTCTCGCACGTGAACGTGCTCTCGCAGCAGCGCGGCACGCCGAACATGGGCCTGCGCGGCGCCCAGGAGCGCTTCGCGCCGTACGACGGCCGCTGGGTCCGCCTGACCGTGGGCGCCTTCGCCTGGGAGCTCGCCGAGGTGACCGCGGAGGAGGCCGACGCCTGGTTCGCCGCGCACCGCCCGCCGCCCGCCGTCATCCCCGCGCCCGACTACGCCGCCACCGCGATCCGCGACATCGACGACGTCGGGCCCGCCGACGTCGCCGCCGTCGGCGGCAAG
>JAIOII010001170.1 GCA_019912685.1 Kofleriaceae bacterium | reverse complement strand
CTGCCGGCCGTGCCGCCTCGGCCGCGAGAACTACTGCGAGCGCGCCGCCGAGATCGGCGTGGGCGGCGGCGGGCTCGGCCTGGACGGCGGCATGGCCGAGTACATGCGCGTGCCGAGCGCGCGCTTCCTCGTGCCGCTCGGTGATCTGGCGCCGGCGCTGGCGGCGCCGCTCGCCGATGCCGCGCTGACGCCGTACCACGCAATCGTCGGGTCGCGCGCGCGCCTGCATCCGGGCGCGACGGCCGTGGTGATCGGCGTCGGCGGCCTCGGCCAGATGGCGGTCCAGCTCCTCGCGGCCACGACCGCCGCGCGCGTCATCGCCGTCGACACCGACGAGCGCAAGCTCGCGATCGCCAAGCAGCTCGGTGCCGACGTCGTCATCCACTCGGACGCGAACGCGGCCGCGGCGATCCGCGGCGCGACCGGCGGCGTGGGCGCGGAGGTCGTGCTCGACATGGTCGGCGCCGACGCGACCCTGGCGCTCGGCGCGAAGGTGCTGCGCGCCGAGGGCCGGCTCGTCATCATCGGGCTCGCGAGCGGCACGCTTCCGGTGAGCTTCTTCGCCCTGCCCTACGGCGCCGAGGTCGCCACCAGCTACTGGGGCACGCTCCCCGAGCTCCACGAGCTGGTCGCCCTCGCGCGCGCCGGACGGCTCCGCCTCGACGTCGAGACCCATCCGCTCGCCGCCGCGCCCGAGGTCTACGCGCGGCTCCGCCGCGGCGAGATCGCCGGACGCGCCGTCATCGTCCCCTGATCCGGGGTCGCTGGCCTCGATGCTGCATCGACCAGGCGGCATGAAGCGCCACGTCTTCGATCCCCACCTCGAGCTCGCGAACGTCTGGCTGAAGGAGCTGATGGAGAATCTCGACCTCAAGCCGACCGAGGTGCCGCGCGCGCTCCACGCCTTGCGCGCCGGCCTGCACGCGATCCGTGACCGGCTGCCGACCAGCGAGGTCGTCGATCTCGGCGCGCAGCTGCCCACCCTGATCCGCGGCTTCTACTACGAGGGCTTCACCATGCGCCGCGAGCTGAAGCAGATGCGTACGCGCGCAGACATGGTCGCGCGGGTGAAGAAGGAGCTCGCCCCCGACCTGCACCTCGATCCGGTGGACGTCCTGCGCGCCGTCATCCATCTGCTCGTCGAGCATGTCTCCGAGGGCGAGATCCGTGACGTCATCGCCACGCTACCCAAACCGATCGCGGGGCTGTGGCACGACCTGACCGGTCACGCGCTCGCATGACGACCCGCATCCGGTGCGCCGCCGGACGCGTCCCCCGCAACGAGTGCACATGACCAACGAACGCATCGCGTCGACGCTCGAGCGGGTCGCCGCCCTGCTCGAGGAGCAATCGGCCTCGCCGTTCCGCGTCCGGGCGTGGCGCGACGCCGCGGTCGCGATCCGCGACCACGATCGAGAGCTGGGCGACGTGTTCCGCGATCATGGCCGGGTCGGCCTCGAGGCGATCCCGCACGTCGGCCCGCGGCTCGCGGTGGTCGTCATCGAGCTGATCAAGACCGGGACGTGCGGCGCGCTCCAGCGGCTCGAAGGCGAAGGCGTGCAACGCCTCGCGCTCGTCCCCGGGCTCGGGCCGCAGCTCGCCGAGCGCATCCATCACGAGCTCGGCATCGAGACGCTCGAGGAGCTCGAGATGGCGGCCCACGACGGGCGCCTCGCCACGGTCCCCGGTTTCGGTCCACGCCGCCTCGCGGGGCTGCGCGCCGTGCTCGCGACGATGCTGGCGCGGCGGTCACCTCGATCGGCGCGAGGCGCGGCGCGCAAGCCCCCCGTCGAGCTCCTCCTCGCGATCGATCGCGCGTATCGCGAGGCCGCGGCCGCCGGGACGCTGCGCACGATCACGCCGCGCCGGTTCAACCCGCGGCGCGAGGCATGGCTCCCCGTGATGCACGGCGAGCGCGACGGCTGGACGTTCACCGCGATGTTCTCGAACACCGAGCTCGCCCACCGGCTCGGCCGCACCGACGACTGGGTGGTCCTCTACTTCCACGAGGACCACGGGCCGGAAGGTCAGGCCACGATCGTCACCGAGCACCGCGGCCGGATGCGCGGGCAGCGCGTCGTGCGTGGCCGGGAGCGCGAATGCAGGGAGCGATTTGAAGTCGGCGAGGCGTCGTGGTCTCCTGGGTAGGTGCTGGTTTCGCCTGGGGACGTCATCGCCGACCGCTTCGAGATCGAGCGGCATGTCGGCGCGGGGGGAATGGGCGCGGTGTATCGCGCGCATGATCGCGAGACGGGCGGCCTCGTCGCGATCAAGCTGGTCAACTGCGCCGACGCGAGCACGCGCGCCCGCTTCGAGCGCGAGGCCCAGGCGCTCGCCGAGCTCGTGCATCCGGCGATCGTCGGGTACCGCGCCCACGGCGAGAGCGACGACCGCCTCTTCCTCGCGATGGAGTGGCTCGACGGCGAGGACCTCGGCACGCGCCTCGAGGTGAGCAGGCTGACGGTCGCCGACGCGATCGCATGCGTCGCGCAGGCGGCGACCGCGCTCGGGGTCGCGCATGCCCGCGGCGTCGTGCACCGCGACGTCAAGCCGTCCAACCTGTTCCTCGTCGACTGGCAGCCCGATCGCATCAAGCTCCTCGACTTCGGCGTCGCCCGCTTCCTCGAGCTCGACGCGCTGACCCGCACCGGCAGCCTCGTCGGCACGCCGCTCTACATGGCGCCCGAGCAGCTGACCGGCCGCGCGATCGACGCGCGCACCGACGTGTTCGCGCTCGGCGCCGTCATGTTCCATGTCCTCACCGGCCGGCCGCCGTTCCCGGCGCGCAGCCTGCCCGAGCTGGTCGCGAGCGTCACCGGCTCCGACGAGGCTGCCG
>JAIOII010001169.1 GCA_019912685.1 Kofleriaceae bacterium | reverse complement strand
CCTCCCGATCGCGCTCGGCTTCGCCGCCGTCGCCATCATCGCCGCCGGCGTCGGCATCAAGCAGCCCGAGCGCGATCCCAGGCTCGTCGGCGCCGTCCCGACGATGGCGAAGCGCGGCGCCGAGGTCGCGATCAACGGCCTGCGCCTCTGTGGCCCGGAGGCGGAGGCGACGGCGAGCTGCGCGATCGAGGGCGCGATGGTCTACGTCGGCGACGAGAACGCGCCGCTCCCGGGCGCCACGCCGGGCACGCTCGGGACGTCGTACGCGCTCCTCGCCGCGGCCGCCGCGGCCACGAACGGGCCGGTCGCCGCGTCGGTCCTCGACTGGACCGGCGAGTCGATCCTCGTCGTCATCCCGCAGAGCGCCCCGATCGGCAAGACCAAGCTCGTCGTCTGGGCGCGCGGCAAGAAGTGGGGCGCGGTGCCGTTCGAGGTGCTGCGCGACGACGATCCGCGCGCGATGAAGGACAACACCGTCGTCCTCGACGAGGACGGCGAGGCGTACCTGCGCGAGCTGGTCGCCGACCTGCGCGACCAGGCGCAGAAGGACGAGGTCAAGGCGCTCGACGAGTACGCCGCCAAGATCGAGCAGCTCATCGACCAGGCCGAGCGCGGCCAGCTCACCAAGGAAGAGCTCCTCGCCAGGATGAAGGAGGCCGAGGAGGCCCTGAACGAGGGCAACGAGCCCGAGCCCGAGCAGATCGACAAGGACCTCGCCGAGACCGGCGAGGAGCTGGCCCAGAACGAGCTGACCAAGGAGCTCGGCAAGGCGCTCGAGAAGAACGACCTCGAGAAGGCCAAGGAGGAGCTCGAGAAGCTCGCCGAGAAGCTCGAGAAGGGCGAGCTGTCCGAGAAGCAGAAGCAGGACCTCGCCAAGGCGATGGAGCAGGCCGCGCGCCAGTTCGAGAAGAAGCAGGACGAGCGCGACGACAAGCAGCAGCAGCAGCTCGCGAAGGCCGAGGAGCAGCTGCGCAAGCTCGAGAAGGAGCGCGACCAGGCCAAGACCGAGGCCGAGCGCCAGGAGGCCGAGCGCCGCCTCGAGAAGCAGAAGCGCGAGCTCGCCGAGCTGAAGAAGAAGCAGGCGGAGCGCGAGGCCTCGGCGCAGCGCCGCAGCCTCAAGCGCCTGCACAAGGACATGGAGAAGGCGGCCAAGCAGCTCCAGAACAAGGACCAGCAGCAGGACGGCCGAGAGGACGGCGAGAAGCCCCAGGACGGGAAAGACGGGCAGCAGCAGGACGGCCAGCAGGACGGCCAGCAGGACGGCCAGCAGGACGGCCAGAAGCAGGCGTCACGCACGCTCAAGGACATGGCGGAGGAGACCGGCAAGGTCGACGCCGACCAGCGCAAGCAGGCGGCGCAGAAGAAGGTCTCGTCGCAGATGGAAGACCTGCGCGAGGCGATGCGGCGCGCCAAGCAGCGCGGCTCGCGCGGCCCGCAGAACCCGTTCGGCAAGAACAACAAGTCGGGCCAGCAGAAGTCGCTCGCCCAGCGCGGCCAGGGGCAAGGCCAAGGCAAGGGTCAGGGCCAGGGACAAGGGCAAGGACAAGGGCAAGGGCAAGGACAGCGGGGTCAGGGGCAGCAGAACGGCGGGCAAGGCAACCAGCCGCCCAACGGCCCGTCCAACACGTATGGCGACGGCCACGACCCGAACCTCGTCGGCGACGCCACCGGCAAGAGCGGCAACACGACGGACGAGAGCGTCTCGGGCGTCCACGGCAAGAAGGGCACGTCGCGCCGCGAGACCATCCTCTCGGCCGCGCAGAAGGGCTTCGCCTCGACCGCGTACAAGAACGTCTACGCCGACTACGAGAAGATCAAGGAGGACGTCATGCACAACGAGAAGGTGCCCGCCTCCTACCGGCGCTACGTGAACGAGTACTTCACGCGGATCAAGCCGGACCAAGATCGCTAGCCAGACCAGCCCCACGCGTATCCCGGAGCCCCATGACCAACGCCTCCGCTGCCACCAGGGTCGACGTCGAGTCGAACGTCGCCGCCTTCACCGCCGATCTCCGTCGCCTGCGCGAGGAGATCGCCACCATGATCGTCGGCCAGGACGCGATCGTCGAGGGCGTCGTCACGTGCATGCTCGGCGGCGGCCACGCGCTCCTCGAGGGCGTGCCCGGCCTCGGCAAGACGATGCTCGTCCGCACGATGGCGGAGTGCATCCACGCCACGTTCTCGCGCATCCAGTTCACGCCCGACCTCATGCCCGCCGACATCGTGGGCACGAACGTCATCGTCGAGGACGCGCGCGGCAAGCACTTCGAGTTCCAGCGCGGGCCGATCTTCGCCAACATCGTCCTCGCCGACGAGATCAACCGCGCCACGCCCAAGACGCAGTCGGCGCTGCTCGAGGCGATGAGCGAGGGCTCGGTGACGGTGGCCAAGCAGACCCACGCCCTCGAGAAGCCGTTCTTCGTGCTGGCGACGCAGAACCCGCTCGAGATGGAGGGCACGTATCCCCTGCCCGAGGCCCAGCTCGACCGCTTCTTCTTCAAGCTGGTCGTCGACTTCCCGAGCGGCGCCGATCTGCACACGATCCTCGACCGCACGACCGCCGAGGCGGTGCCCGCCCCGCAGGCGGTGATGGAGAAGGCGCGCGTGCTCGAGCTCCGCGAGCTCGTGCGCAAGGTGCCGCTCGCGCGCGCGGTGCAGGACTACGCCGTGCGCGTGCTCCAGGCGACGCACCCGGAGACGCCGGAGGCGCCGGCGATCAGCAAGAAGTACCTGCGCTACGGCGCCTCGCCGCGCGGCCTCCAGGCGATCATCCTCGCCTCCAAGATCCGCGCGCTGCTCCAGGGCCGGTACGCCGTCGCGATCGACGACATCAGGGCGGTCGCGGCGCCGGCGTTGCGGCACCGCCTCATCCTCAACTTCGAGGGCGAGGCCGAAGGCGTGCGCGCCGACGCCATCATCGCCGAGATCTTGAAGTCGACCAAAGAGACGGTCTAGTGGCCCTTCTGGCGAAGCAGAAGGCGCCGGCCGCCGCCGCGACCAGCGGGGCCGCCCGCGCCGCCGACCGTTCCAGGCTGTTCGACGAGCGCTTCCTGCGCACGCTCGAGCACCTGCACATGGTCTCGCGCAAGATGTTCGCCGGCAACCTGCGCGCCGAGCGGCGCACGCGCAAGGTCGGCTCGGGCATCGAGTTCGCCGATCACCGCACCTACGCGCGCGGCGACGACTTCCGCTACATCGACTGGAACCTGTACGGCCGGCTCGATCGCCTGCTGCTGCGCCTGTTCGAGGAGGAGGAGGATCTCCACATCTACATCCTCGTCGACTGCTCGGACTCGATGGCGATCGGCAACCCGCCCAAGATGCACTACGCGATGAAGGTGGGCGCCGCGCTCTCGTACGTGGGGCTCGCCAACCTCGACCGCGTCGCGATCCTGCCGTTCTCCGATCACGTCCTCGGGCGCCTGCCGCCGACCCGCGGCAAGAACCGCATCTTCCGCGTGTTCGACTTCCTGCGCACGTGCGAGATCGGCGGCACGACCGGCATCGCCGACGCGATGAAGACGTTCGTGTCGCAGCACAAGCGGCGCGGGCTCGCGGTGCTCATCAGCGACTTCTACGATCCGGCCGGGTTCGAGGAGGGCATCAACACCCTCCGCTACAACAAGTTCGAGCCATTCGTGCTCCAGGTGTACGACCTCAAGGAGGCGGCGCCCAACCTGCACGGCGACCTCGCGCTCGTCGACTGCGAGACCGGCGAGCAGCGCGAGGTGACCGTCTCGAAGTCGCTGCTCGAGCAGTACATGCGCGAGCACGAGCGCTACTGCAAGCAGCTCGAGGACTTCTGCACGGAGCGCGCGGTGCCGTTCTTCCGCACCCACACCGGCATCCCGTTCGACGAGCTCGTGCTCCAGATCTTCCGCTCGGGAGGCTTCCTGCGGTGACGTGGATGGGGCCCATCCCGGCGTCGACCGTGGCCATCGTGGCCGCGGTGGCCGCCGCGCTCCTGGTGGTGGCCTACATCATCAAGATGCGGCGCCGCCGCTTCGAGGTGCCGTTCTCCACCCTGTGGAAGCGGGTGCTCGAGCAGCGCGACGCCAACTCGCTCTGGCGGCAGCTCAAGCGCTGGCTCTCGCTGGCGTTCCTGCTCGCGATCGTCGGGCTCGTCCTGATCGCGGCGCTCGGGCCGACGCGCGGCGAGCGCGACCCCGACGCGCGCAGCGTGGTCGTGCTGATCGACACGTCGGCGTCGATGAAGGCGCAGGACGGCGATCCCGCGCGCAAGGGGCTCACGCGCATGGAGCGTGCCAAGGAGCGCGCCAAGGAGCTCGTCGACTCGATGGGCGGCGGCGACCTCGCGATGATCGTGCGGGTCGACGGCCAGGCCACGCCGATGTCGCGCTTCGACGGCGACAAGGCGATGCTCAAGAAGATCATCCACGAGCTGCAGCCGGCGGACACCCCGGCGGATCTGCCGCGCGCGCTCGCGGCGGCGGCCGACGCGCTGCGCGGGCGGCAGAAGCCGCTCGTGGTGATCATCAGCGACGGGGCGTACAGCGAGCAGCAGCTGCGGCAGGCGGCGTGGGGTTCCGGAGAGCCAGAGAGATCGGGCACGGGCACGGGCACGGGCACGGGCACGGGCACGGGGGAACGCGACGCGGGGTTCGGGGCGAAGGAGCTCGCGGCGGTGGACCTGAGCGGGATCGACGTGAGGTATCTGGGCGTCGGGTCGCGTTCCGAGAACGTCGGCATCGTCGCGTTCAACGTGCGCCGTTACATCGACAACAAGGCGGCGTACGAGGTCTTCATCGAGGTCCAGAACTTCGGTAGCGAGCCGGCGAAGCGCCAGCTCGCCCTCTACAACGGCGAGTCGGCGATCGAGGTGAAGTCGATCGAGCTCGAGCCCGGCCAGCGCATCCGCGAGATCTATCGCGAGCTCCCCGGCGGCGAGAGCACGCTGCGCGCGTCGTTGCGGCCCGGCGACGGCGAGGGCCCCGGCAACAGCGACCCGTTCCCGCTCGACGACCAGGCCTGGGCGCTCATGCCCGCGCAGAAGACCCAGAGCGTCCTCGTGATCACGCGCGGCAACCACTACCTGCGCGCCGCGATGAAGGTGTTCGAGGACGAGAGCGTGTTCTGGCTGTTCGACACGCCGGAGCTGTACGACGCCGACCCGAAGGGGATGATCCTGAACCAGGCCACGGGCCGCCCGTTCGACGTCGTGATCTTCGACGGCCACACGCCGGCGGTCATCCCGCCGCCGCCGGTGAACGTCATCTACTTCCGTCCCACCGGGGAGCACAGCCCGTTCGCGACCCGCGGCACGGTCCCCACCCCGCGCGTCACCGAGACCGACAGCGACCACCCGGTGATGCGCTGGGTCGAGCTCGCGGACGTCAACTACGTCGAGTCGCTCGTGTTCGCCGTCGACAAGACCAAGGGCGACCACGGGCTCGCGTACTACGTGCGCGATCCCATCGTCGTCGCCCGGCGCGAGAACGAGCGAAAGCTCGTCGCGTTCGGGTTCGCGCTCGACGCCACCGACCTCACGCTGCGGGTCGCCTTCCCCCTGATGCTCGTGAACAGCTTCGACTGGTTCGCCGGCAACGACGCCGATCTGGTGACGACGTACACGACCGGGCAGCGCTTCCGCATCCCGCTCGACGGCCTCGTCAAGGTGAGCGAGGTGACCATCATCGATCCCGCGGGCAAGAAGTCGAAGGCCCCCGTCGTCGAGGGCATGGCGACGTTCTACGGCACGCGCACCGGCATCCACCAGATCCTCGCGTTCGATCCCGACGAGCCGCCGCCCGCGCCCGACGATCCGGACGATCGCGAGCCGATCGCCGCGTTCGAGCTCGCCGCCAACCTCGGCTCGACGACCGAGTCGAAGATCGCGCCCGCCGCCGATCTCGTCCTCGGCGGCCAGAAGCTCGAGCCGCCGGCGGCGTTCGCCGTGAGCGCCCGCCGCGACCTGTGGACGTACATCGTCCTCTTCGTCGTGCTCCTCCTCGTCGTCGAGTGGGTGACGTACCACCGGAGGATCACGGTATGAGCCGCGACTCGCAGTGGGTGCGGATCCTCGCGCTCGGCGCGCTCGCGGTGTTCCTCGCCGGCGGCATCTACGCGCTCGTCGACGCGTGGATCGCGGGGCGCACGGTGATCACGATCGCTCCGTTCGGGATGCGGCCGGTCGACCTGCTCGAGCCCGACGCGCTCAAGCTCGTCGCGATCGCGCCCTTCTTCTTCGTGTACCTGCACTGGTCGCTCACCGACCTGTCGTTCACGCAGCAGGGGCTGCAGGCCGGCCTGCGCTCGCTCGTCATCGCGGCGGCCGCGCTCGCGCTGGCGCGGCCGTCGTGGGTGACGAGCGACACCAAGGTCGCGACCGTCGTCCTCGTCGACGTCTCCGAGTCGGTGTCCGACGCGCAGCTCGCGAACGCCAAGACGTACGTCGACGAGCTGCGCGCATCGGCGGCGCGCGGCGACGCCGAGGACCACTGGCTCGAGGTCGTCACGTTCGCGGAGAAGCCGCAGGTCGCGGCCCGCGACGGCAAGGGATTCGTCATCGGCCGCCACACGAGCGGGCCGGCCGCGGGCGGCGCCGGCAGCGACATCCAGTCCGCGATGCAGCTCGCCTACGGCCTCTACCCGCCGGGCCACCTGCCGCGCATGGTGCTCGTCACCGACGGCAACCAGACCGTCGGCGATCTCGTCGCCGAGTCGTACCGGGCCAAGGAGATGGGCGTGAAGGTCTCGTCGAAGACCTTCCCCGCCGACCAGGTGAAGGAGATCCGCGTCGTCGGGCTCGAGCTGCCCGACGAGATCAAGGTGGGGCAGCCGTTCGAGGTGAAGGCGCAGGTCTGGTCGACGCACCCCGAGTCGGTGACCATGAACCTGCGCCAGGACGAGTTCCCCAACGCCCTCGAGCCGCAGAAGACGGTCGAGCTGCGCGAGGGCGTGAACCGCATCGCGTTCAAGGCCGAGGCCAAGCGCGCGGGCGCGACGACGTTCCGCCTCAAGCTGTCGAAGTACACGAGCGACACCGAGAAGCAGAACAACGAGGCGGTGATGACCGCCCCGGTGAAGGGCAAGCCCAACATCCTCTACGTCGAGGGCGGCGTCATGCGCGAGCCAGGCTCCGCCCGTTACCTCGAGCGCGCGCTCGAGCACGAGAACATGGACGTCGAAGTGCGCGGGCCGCGCGGCCTGCCGTCGTCGGCGAAGGAGCTCGAGAAGTACGACCTCGTGCTCGTGTCCGACGTGCCGGCGCACTTCCTCGGCGCCGGCCAGATGACGGCGCTCGACACGTACGTGCGCCAGATGGGCGGCGGGCTCATCATGGCCGGCGGCGAGGACTCGTTCGGCTCGGGCGGCTACCAGGGCACCAAGATCGAGCAGATCATGCCGGTGCGCTTCGACGCCGAGAAGCTGCGCGAGCAGCCCGACGTCGCGCTCATGCTCGTCATCGACCGCTCCGGCTCGATGCAGGGCCCGAAGCTCGAGGCAGCGAAGGAGTCGGCGCGCGTGACGACGGAGGTGCTGTCGCCGAACGACGTCATCGGCGTCATCGCGTTCGACAGCGAGGCGCAGGTCTTCGTGCGGCCGCAGCGCGCGGCCAACAAGATGCGCATCTCCGCCGACATCGCGCGGCTCCAGTCGGCGGGCGGCACCAACATCTACCCGGGCCTGCGCGAGGCGTTCGAGCTGCTCCAGGGCGTGAACGCCAAGGTCAAGCACGTCATCCTCCTGTCGGACGGCGAGGCGCCGTACGACGGCATCGTCGACCTGGTGCAGGACATGCGCGCGGCGCGCATCACCATCTCGGCCGTCGGCGTGAGCGGCGCCGACCGGAACCTCCTGTCGCTCATCGCCGACAACGGCGACGGCCGCCTGTACATGACCGACGACATCGGCGCCCTGCCCCGCATCTTCATGAAGGAGACGACGGAGGCGCAGAAGTCGCAGCTCGTCGAGGACCTCATCAAGGTGCGCGTCGCCAAGCGCGTCGAGCTGATCGAGGGTACGGCGATCGAGAGCGCGCCGCCCTTGCGCGGCTACGTCACGACCAAGCCCAAGCCGACCGGCGAGGTGGTGCTGATCAGCGACCTGGGCGAGCCGATCCTCGCGCGCTGGCGCCACGGGACGGGCACGAGCGTGGCGTGGACGAGCGACGTGAAGAACCGCTGGAGCCAGGACTGGATCGCGTGGAACGGGTACCCGAAGTTCTGGGCGCAGCTCGTGCGCACGTCGATGCGGCGCAAGGTCTACGACAGCTACGACATGTACACGTCGATCGACGACGGGCGGGCGAAGGTCGTGGTCGACGCGATCGACAGCTCCGACCAGTTCGTGAACGCGCTCGACACGCAGCTCGAGGTCGTCGACCCGGCGACCAACCAGGTGAAGCAGACGATCCCGATGGACCAGGCGGCGGCCGGCCGCTACGTCGCCGACTTCAAGATCGAGCGCTACGGCTCGTTCCTCCTCCGCGCGGTCCACAAGCGCGACGGCAAGACCGTCGCCGAGAGCATGGGCTCGGTCGCCCTGCCCTACCCCGTCGAGTACCTGAAGACCACGCCCGACACGAAGTCGCTCGAGCAGGCGGCGACCGTCTCGGACGGCGAGCACGAGCTCGATCCCGCCGAGGCCTGGAAGGCGACCGAGGAGTCGGTCACGTACACCCGCGACCTGTGGCCCTGGGTGCTCCTGTTCATGGTGGGGTTGATCGTCCTCGACGTGTACGCCAAGCGCGTGCGGCTCTTCGGCTACCGGACGATCAGGTTCGAGTAGGTCCATGATCTGCGCCGCCGCTTCTCGTGGTGGTCGCGGACGTGATCGTGGTCGTGGTCGTGGTCGTGGACCTTGACGGCGACGGCGACGTGGAGGTGGACGTGGACGTGGACGCCGCCCGGCCGTCAACGATCTGGACGGCCACGTTCACGTCGCCGTCGCCGTCAAGGTTCACGTCCACGCCGACGACCACGACTACGACCACGGGCACGATGACGACGGAGCCATCTCGGGCGGTGGACTTGCAGAGGGTGCTAGAGTGGACGGCCGTGATCGGGGACGAGACGCACTATGCGTGGCTGGCCGCGTGTTACGCGCGGGGGGTGCTCGGCGTGGAGCTCCGGGACGCGGACGTCATCGCGGCGGCGGAGCGGGCCGGGTTGCGGATGCACCGGTTCAAGCGATCGGCGGAGCTGCCGCGCGTGCGGGCGATGCTGGGGACGTTGCGGGGATTGGGTGTGGAGACGTTGCTGGATGTGGGGAGCGGGCGCGGGGTGTTCCTGTGGCCGATGCTCGACGGGCTGCCGGACGTGCGGGTGACGTCGATCGACGTGCTGGCCGAGCGGGCGCAGCAGATCGCGGCGGTCGCCAAGGGTGGCGTCGAGCGACTGAGCGTCGCCAGGATGGACGCGGGACGGCTGGGGTTCGGGGAGGCGACGTTCGACGTGGTGACGGTGCTCGAGGTGCTCGAGCACGTGGCGGAGCCGGAGCGCGTCGCGAGGGAGGTCGTGCGCGTGGCGCGGCGCGCGGTGCTGGCGACGGTCCCGTCGCACGAGGACGACAACCCCGAGCACGTGCGGCTGTTCACCGCGGAGCGCCTGCGGGCGCTGTTCGAGGAGGCGGGCGCGCGGCGCGTCGTCGTCGACGGCGTGCGCGGGCACCTGACGGCGGTGGCGATGTGCGATGAGTGAGGCGATCCACAAGTACCCGCGCACCCAGCACCTCGAGGGCTCGCGGCTCCAGCCCGGCGATCACGACCTCGAGCAGGTGCCGCTGTCCGCGCTGCGCGGCCGCTACGTCG
The DNA here is from genome assembly GCA_019912685.1 of Kofleriaceae bacterium. GTDB lineage: Bacteria > Myxococcota_A > Polyangia > Haliangiales > Haliangiaceae > UBA2376. The sequence goes on along the minus strand of JAIOII010001169.1, from coordinate 1,015 downwards.
TCGTCGAGGAGAAGCTCGACGGCGCCAACGCCGGCCTGGCGGTCGGCGAGGACGGCGGGCTGCGGCTGCAGAGCCGCGGGCATGCGTTGACCGGCGGACCGCGCGAGCGCCACTTCGATCTGTTCAAGCGCTGGGCCGGCGCGCACCGCGCGCTGCTCGAGCGCGTCTGCGCGAACGGGCTGACCGTGTACGGCGAGTGGCTCTACGCCAAGCACACGGTCTTCTACGACGCCCTCCCCCACTACTTCCTCGAGTTCGACGTGCGCGACGAGCGCGGCGCCTTCTGGTCGACCGCGCGTCGGCGCGAGCACCTCGCCGCCTGCGGCGCCGACGCGACCGTGCGCTCGGTGCCCGTCCTCTGGGAGGGCGTCGTCGACGACGAGCGCGCGCTGCCGCGGATGGTCGCGCGCTCGCGCTACAAGTCGGAGCGCTGGAAGGACCGGCTCGCCGAGGTCGCCGTGGCGAGCGGCGTCGAGGCGACGCGCGCCGGGCTCGAGACCGATCCCACCGACGAGGCCGAAGGCCTCTACCTCAAGCTCGAGGAGGACGGCGTCGTGGTCCAGCGGCTCAAGTGGATCCGCCGGAGCTTCCTCGCGAGCGTCGTCGACTCGGGCAGCCACTGGCTCGCGCGGCCGATCGTGCCCAACCAGCTCGCGCCCGGAGTCGAGCTGTGGTGACGGCGATCGACTGGGCCGCCGTGGAGGCGCAGCTCGAGCAGGTCGTCGCGGTCGCGGCCATGGCCGCGACGCCGCAGGACGCGCAGTGGCACGCCGAGGGCGACGTGTGGACGCACACGAAGCTGGCGCTCGAGGCGCTCGTCGACGACCCGGCGTACCCGGCGCTCGACGACGCCGGCCGCGACGCCGTCTTCGCCGCCGTCCTCTTCCACGACGCCGGCAAGCCGGGCTGCACGCGCACCGAGACCGACGGGCGCATCACGTCGCGCGGCCACAGCGCCGCCGGCGACGTGCTCGTCCGCAGCGCGCTCTGGCGCGCGGGCGTCCCGTTCGCGCGC
>JAIOII010001168.1 GCA_019912685.1 Kofleriaceae bacterium | reverse complement strand
GACGCGCGACTCGGGGGCGCTGGCGCGGCGCTCGAGCTCGTCGGCGTTCACCGCGGTCTCGCCGGCGGCGGCGAGCTCGCGCCGCAGGGTCGACGCTTCCTCGGCAAGCTCGGTGACCCGCGACTCGGCGCCGCCGAGTCGCGCGTCGCCGACCTCGCCGAGGAGCTCAACACGCTGCGCCGCGAGCTCGCCGGCGTGACCGACGCCGGCGCCAGGGTCGAGGAGCTGACCGTCGAGGTCGAGCGCCTGCGCGGACGCCTCGAAGGCCAGTCGGAGGAGACGCGCGCCGCGCACGAGGAGCTCGAGGCCGAGAAGGCGAAGCGCCAGGCCGCCGAGGACAGGGTCGTCGCGCTGCAGGACAAGCTCGAGAGCGCGTCCGGCGCGGCGCCCCCGCCGCCCGACGGCTCGCCGCTCAAGGCGGCGAGCGAGCACCTCGGCGTCCTGAACGACAGCCTCGGCTCGCTGCGCCAGCAGATGCGCACCGCGTCCGACGAGACCGCGGTCATGGATCAGACGGCGCCGGTCGAGATCGTCTCGACCGCGCTCTCGCAGGCCGCCGAGGACATCGAGCGCGCGCGCGAGGCCGTGCGCGCCCTGCTCGACCTCGTCCCGCCGTCGTAGGCGATCTCATGAGTCTGGTCGGGACGATGGTGGGGAGGTACCGGGTGCTTCGGCTCCTCGGCGAGGGCGGCATGGCCCGCGTGTTCGCCGCCGAGGACACGTCGGTGGGGCGCCACGTCGCGATCAAGGCGCTCCTCCCCGAGTACAGCCAGCACGCGTCGATCCTCGAGCGCTTCATGAACGAGGCGAAGGCGATGGGGCGCATCCAGCACCCCGGCGTGATCGACGTGTTCGACGTGATGATGGCGCCGTCCGGCGAGCTCTGCATCATCATGGAGCTGCTCGGCGGTCAGACGCTGCGCGAGCAGCTGTGGAAGCAGGGCCCGTACGCGGTGCCCGAGGCGCTGCCGCTCATGCTCCAGCTCGCCGACACGCTCGCCGCCGCGCACGCGCACCGCATCGTCCACCGCGACCTCAAGCCCGAGAACATCTTCGTCGTCGCCGACGCGCTCGGCACGCGCCTCAAGGTGCTCGACTTCGGCATCGCGAAGGTGATGGACGCCCAGAACGTGAAGACCGCGACGACGGCGCAGATGGGCACGGCGACCTACATGGCGCCGGAGCAGTTCCGCAGCGCCAAGCTGGTCGACCACCGCGCCGACATCTACGCCGTGGGCTGCCTCTTCTTCGAGATGCTGACCGCCAAGCCGCCGTTCGGCGGGCGCAACCTCTTCGAGCAGATGCAGGCGCACCTGACGCAGCCGATCCCGCTCGAGCGCCTGCCGCCGCAGCTGCCGCCGGTGGTGCGCGACCTCATCGGGCGCATGCTCGTGAAGGACCGCGAGCAGCGGCTCGGCTCGCTCACCGACGCCGTCGCCGTCCTCGCCGGCGGCGCCGCCCACGCGCCCGGCCCCGTGCCGCTGCACACGCCCGCGCCGCAGCTGCACCCGCCGCCGCAGCCGCGGGGAGGCCACGGCCCGACCGCCGCCGTTCCGCGTGCCGCCGATCGCAGCTGGATCTGGGCGCTGGTCGCGATCCTGCTAGTCGGTGTTGGCGTGGCGCTCACCATCGCGCTGACCTGACCGCGAATGATCGACGCATGCGCCGGTGGCTGTGCGTGCTCGTGTTCGGTCTCGCGGAGTGCAACACGGCGAGCGACCAGCCCGACGCGAGCTGGTGTCTCGACTGCGATCGCCTGCCGACCGACGCGCGCCTCCTTGGCTACCGACCCGCGTATCCCGGCGGGCAACAGAACTGCATGACCGGTCAGAAGGTCGCGTGGGTCATCATCCAGGAGACACCCGAGCGCCTCGCAAAGCTCGCGTGTGTGCCCGACGGTCCTGTCGCTGAGGGCGGTGCGTGCACCTTCGGGCCGGTCGGCGAGACGACGGGTTACGACGACTGCGCCGCCGGCTTCGTCTGCTCCGCGGGTACGTGCGCGGACATCTGCGCGCTCGACCCGCTCTCACCGCCGGTCACGCAGTGCTCGTCGGGGACCTGCACCGCGGACCCGCTCCTGTTTGCGAATGGCGCCGATCAGCCGGCATATGGCGTCTGTCGCTGACGAACGTCAGTCAAGACTGGTCTTCGGGCGCCGACCCGACCAAAATGCCGCCATGCCGGAACCAGAGGCGGTCGTTCGTCCGAAGTACGGGAGTCATGGTCGGGTGCTGCACGTCGATCTCACCGACGGCAAGCACTGGGTGGAGGAGATCGACGAGAGCGTCTACAAGCAGTTCCTCGGCGGCTACGGCGTCGGCGCGTGGCTCATGTGGAAGCACTTCCCGGCGGGCACCGACGCGCTCGCGCCGGAGGCGTGCTTCGCGATCTGCGCGGGCCTGCTCACGGGCACGGGCACCGCGTTCTCGGGCCGCATCCAGATCGTCGGCAAGTCGCCGCTCACCGGCACCTGGGCTGACTCGAACTCGGGCGGCACGGTCGCCGCGCACCTGCGGCGCGCCGGCTACGACGCGCTCGTGATCCGCGGCAAGGCGGCGCAACCGTCGATCCTCGTCGTGCAGGACGACGAGATCCGCATCGAGCCGGCGGGCGAGCTGTGGGGGCAGCAGATCCCCGAGACCTTCGACGCGCTCAAGAAGCAGTTCGGCGGCAAGCGCGACGTCGGCGTGTCGGCGATCGGCCCCGCCGGCGAGAAGCAGGCGCGCATCGCGTCGGTCATGAACGACCGCTACCACGCGTTCGGGCGGCAGGGCTTCGGCGCGATCTTCGGGTCGAAACAGCTGAAGGCCGTGGTCGTCGGCGGCAGCGGCAAGGTTCCGATCGCCAACCCCAAGGAGCTCGACTCGATCAACACGGCGATCACCAGGCAGTACAAGCAGTCGATCGGCCTGTTCATGCGCTTCATGGTGTGGATGGCCAAGCCCAAGAGCTGGCTCGGCTGGATGTACCGCGCGTTCAAGAAGCGCGGCATGAAGATCCAGGCGCCGACCGCGGCGATGCGCCAGCTCTGGGCCGACCGCGGCACGACCGGCGCGGTCTCGGTCTCCATCGAGAACGGCGACGGCCCGGTGAAGAACTGGAAGGGCGTCGGCAGCCGCGACTTCCCGCTCAAGACCCACTCGATGAAGCTCGACGGCAAGGAGGTCGACAAGTACATCACCAAGAAGCTCTCGTGCGGCGACTGCCCGGCGCCGTGCAAGGGCATCGTCAAGGTGAAGAGCCGCGGCCTCTCCGACGTGCGCCGCCCCGACTACGAGACCATCGTCGGCTTCGGGGCCAACCTGCTGAACGCCGATCTCGAGCTCGTCACGGCGTGCCACGACGCGTGCAACCGCTACGGCCTCGACGCAGTGTCGAGCTCCGCGACGCTCGCGTGGGTGTGCGAGGCGGTCGAGGTCGGCGCGCTCACCGCGGCGGATCTCGACGGCATCGACATGAAGTGGGGCAACGGCGAGGGCGCGCTCGCGCTCACGATCAAGATGGGCGAGGCGAGCGGCTGCGGGGCGTGGCTCGCGCAGGGCGTGAAGCGCGCCGCCGAGCACCTCGGCAAGGGCTCAGACGCGTACGCCGTGCACGTCCACGGCGGCGAGCCCGCGTATCACGATCCGCGCTTCACCTCGCTGATGGGCGTCACGTACATCGCCGACCCGACGCCGGGCCGCCACACCGCGGGCTCGGCCTCGTGGAACGAGACGTTCGGCTTCGGCTTCCCGCTGCCCAACGCCGCGCCCAAGAGCGAGGTCACCATCCAGTGGAAGGGCGACGAGGGCAAAGGCAAGGCCCAGGCCCACTTCTCCAACTCGATGCAGGCGATGAACGGCCTCGGCCTGTGCATGTTCACGCTCATCACCGGCAGCCTGCCGTGGACCGAGCTGACCAACGCCGCGACCGGCTGGGGGCTCACCGACAAGGATCTGCTCGTCGCCGGCGAGCGCATCCAGAACCTGCGCGCCGCGTTCAACTGGCGCGAGGGCATCCGCCCCGCCGACTTCAAGCCGCACCCGCGCATGATGGGCGAAGGCGACGGCCTCCTCGACGCCGGCCCGCTCAAGGGCGTGCGCGTGCCGCTGCCGGTCCTGCGCGACGAGTACTTCGCGAACATGCACTGGGACGCCTCGTCGGGCCGCATCTCGAAGCAGCGCGCCGACGAGCTCGGCATCCGCGAGCTCCTCGGCGAGTACGTCGCGTGAGCGCCCTGGAGTCCTGGTGCTGAGAAGGTTGTTCGGCAGGAAGGACAGCACGCCGACGATCGGCGTTCACGTGCTCATCCGCGGCCGCATCGGTGAGGGCTGGTACGACATCGACGAGACCGTGCGCGTCGCGCCCGGGACGACGCTCGCCCAGCTCGTCGCCGACAGCGACCGGCTGAAGCTGCCGCTCGACGCAGCGCTCCGGGACAGCCCACACCTCGCGCACACGCTCATGTGGAACGGCGAACGCTGCCCCGTCGCGGAACATGGAAACCGCATCCTTACCGACGGTGACGAGCTGTTCCTGCTCGCGCCCTTGGCCGGCGGCTAGGGGTTCCGGTCGAGCCGTTGCCGTAGTACCTTGACGGGACCGGTGTCGACGTCGGATTTCCACCCCAGCCTGACCATCACGGCGGTCAGCGGTACTGCCGACGAGACCAGTGCGATCCGGGTCCGGCAGCTGCGCGTCGTGCATGCGCCGCGCGCCGGGCGCTGGGCCATGTCGACGGTCGGCCGCTCGCCGGTCGAGATCGGGCGCATCGGTCAGACCCAGAGCCCGCTCGCGCTCGACGACAAGGAAGTCTCGCGTCTGCACGCGGTGGTCGAGCCCGACGGCGCCGGCGGCTACCGCATCGTCGACCGCGGCAGCCGCAACGGCACGTTCGTCAACGGCCAGAAGGTCCAGACCGCCAAGGTCGAGCACGGCGCCGTCGTGCGCGTCGGCAAGACGCTGCTCCTCTTCCTCGATCACGCCGTCGCGCACGACGTCCAGTCGGTGGCCGAGAGCCCGCGGCTCCTCGGGCGCAGCGAGGTCATGCGGCGCCTGCGCGCCGACCTCGCGATGGTCGCGCCGCGCAACATCCCCGTGCTCGTGCTCGGCGAGACCGGCGTCGGCAAGGAGCTCGTCGCCGAGGAGATCCACCGCCAGAGCGGTCGCGCCGGGCAGTTCGTCCCGGTCAACTGCGCGGCCCTGCCGGAGGCGCTCGCCGAGAGCGAGCTCTTCGGCCATGTCGCCGGCGCGTTCACCGGCGCCAAGGCGAAGAGCGACGGCCTCTTCATGGCGGCGCAGAACGGCACCCTCTTCCTCGACGAGGTCGGCGAGTGCCCGGCGCCGATCCAGGCCAAGCTCCTGCGCGCGCTCGCCAAGAGCGAGGTGCGCGCGGTCGGCGCCGCGGAGGCCGTGACCGTCGACGTCCGCATCATCGCCGCGACCAACCGCGACCTCTCCGCCGAGATCGCCGCCGACAGCTTCCGCTCCGACCTGTTCGCGCGCCTGTCCGGCTGGGTGCAGCGCATCCCGCCCTTGCGCGAGCGCAAGGAGGACATCCTGCCGCTGGCCGCGATGTTCCTCGCGCGCGTCGCGCCGTCGGCGACGATCTCGACCAACGCCGCCGAGGCGCTGCTCCTCTATCACTGGCCGTTCAACGTGCGCGAGCTCGAGCAGGTGATCAGCGCCGCGGGCGTGCGCGCCGCGAGCGTCAATCGCGTTCGCTGCGAGCACCTGCCCGAGAACATCTCGGCGGTGCTCGGCCCGCGCGCGCAGCTCAAGGAGCCGATCGCCAACGACAGCGACAGCGAGCCGCACCCGGTGATGCCGCAGGTGCCGCGCGACGCGGTCCCCGCGCGCGACGATCTGATGGCGGTGCTCGCCTACTTCGCCGGCAACATCGCCCAGGTCGCCGAGTACTTCGGCAAGGACCGGAAGCAGGTCTACCGCTGGGCGGAGCGCTACCAGATCGATCTGGATCAGGTCCGCAAGCCGTAACGGCCGCCCGCGCTACAGGCCCGCGCGGTTGCGCACCCACCACACCGCGTCGGACAGGGCCTGCTTCTCGACCTTGTCGAGGAGCGAGCGCACCTGGCTCTTCACGGTGTTCTCGCTGACGCCCATGACGTCGGCGAGGCGGCTGCGCGGGATCCCCTCGGCGGCGAACGCGAGGATCTGGCTCTCGCGCAGCGAGAGCTTGTAGCCGTCGGTGACCTCGGAGATCACGCCCGCGAGCTTCTGGCGATCGCCGTACTGGCTGCCCGAGAGCGTGCGCTGGACGAACTGCGCGAGGTTCTCCGAGAAGAACGGCTTGCACACGAACTCGACGCGCAGCGCGTGCGCGCGGTTGATGGTCGATGGATCGTTGGAGCCGGTGAGGATGAGCACCGGCAGGTTGCGATCGCCGCGACGCAGCGTCTCGACGACCTCGAAGCCGGTGCCGTCGGGGAGACCGATGTCGACGACCGCAGCCGCGAGCTCTTCGCCGCGCTCGATGAGCTCGAGCGCCGCCTCGACCGAGTCCTTCATGATGACGTCGAAGTAGGCCCGGGTACCGCGCTGGAGCGAACGCCCCAGGGCCGGATCATCCTCGACGATGAGCAACTTCGGCTTCGCACTCATTGGGATCGCCGCCACTGACTCCATGGGAGGTCCTTCTCTTTTTGCCACAATCGACGGCTCACGTCGACGCGCACGGGCATGGCGATCTTCACCCAGCGCGGGTGATGTGGGCCCGGGTAGTCTCCGCGGGGTCAGCGAAAGATGAGCGCGCCGAGGATGCCCCCGTAGACGAACAGGAGCCGGTCCATGTCCGTGTCGGTGAAGTTCAGCGAGGCGCCGAGGAAGAAGTCGCGGCCGTAGTGGAGCTCCTGGAACTGGACCGGCACGTCCGCGCTGTCGGGCCAGGGCTGGATCGGCAGGTTCGCGCCCTCGACGAGCGCGTCGTCGATGCCGCCGACGATGTAGAGCGTGCGGTACACGGCGAGCGCGGCCGCGAGCTTCACGCGCGGCACCCGGTCGAAGCTCGACTCCATGACGTCGAGGGACAGCTTCAGGCGCCCGTGGCCGAGGACCCCGTCGATGCCGGCGCCGAACATCGACTCCTTGATGCCGGCCCGCAGCGACACCGGCCCGAAGCGCTTGCCCCACTGCGCCGTGAACCGCAGCTTCTCCACGATGGAGGTGCGACGCGTCCAGGTCGCAGTCCCTGTCGCATCGTCGAGGCGCGGCTCGGGGACGTCGCCCCAGTGCCCCTTCTCCAGCTCGACGTAGTAGAAGCTGTCGGCGCGCGCGGCGATCTCGGCGGTGACGTAGTAGCGCGGCTCGCGGGCGAGGACGTTGAGCTCGGTGCGGAAGCCGATCACGTTCTTGAACTTCGTGAGCGAGTCGGTGAACCCGGCGCCGGCCTCGGTGATGTCGGTCAGGTCGTCGGCGAGCTCGGGGTCGTGGATCATGGTGGCGAGGCGCCCCGCGCGCTCGTGACGTGGATCGGCGAGCGCGGCGATCGTGTCGCCGGCGTCGTCGAGGAACGGATCGACCTCGTCGATGCGGGCGCGCGCGTTGCCCAGCGCGTCGCGGACGTCGGCCCTGGCGCCGCGCAGGTCGTCAATCGCGCCGGCGACATCGGCGGCGAAGTCGTCCATGCGCCGGTTGGCGGTCGGCGCGAGGTCGGCGACGTCGGCGGCGGCGCCCGCGGTCCAGCGATCGAAGTCGTCCGCAGCGCGCTCGGCGTCGCGGAGCGGAGCGGCGATCATGTCGTCCGCGAGATCGCGGTCGAGCTGCTCGACGCGCTCGCGAAACGGGCCGGACACCCATTCGCGCCCCTCGTCGAGGAACGCCTCCGCCGAGGCCATGCCCTCGTCGATGCGCGGCATCGCGTTCTCGATGCTGCGCAGCACGCGATCGGTCGACGCCGCCTCGACCACGCGCGGCACGGGCTCCCCGGAGACGAGGCGGCGATGGGGCGGCGCGCACCCGGTCGCGGCCGCCGGGTCGGCCTGCCCGGGCGAGATCTCGACGTAGTTGTCACCGAGCGCCGACTCCGCCTTCTTCGTCGCCCACGCGTCGTCGCAGATGACGATGTCGTCGCGGATGCGCATCGCGATGCGCGCCCGTCCGCCCTCGACCGTCAGGCGCTCGATGCGGCCGACGTTCACGCCGGCGATCACGACGCGCGAGCCGATCGGCAGCCCCGACGCGTCGCGGAAGAGCGCCGAGGTGTGGAACGCGCCTCGCGCCGCCGGCGGTCGCAAGACCGACACCGCCGCGACGATCACCACGCCCGCGAGGATCACGAGCACGGCGACCGTGGTGAAGCGCGACAGCCAGCGCACGGCCCTATTGTACGGCCTAACGGCGGGCCGCCGCGCGCGTCGTGCGCGTGGCACGCGCGAGATCCACGGAGAAGAGCGCGAGCGCCACCCAGATGAAGGCGAACGCCGCGAGCTTGCGGGGCGCGAGCGGCTCCCCGAAGACGAGCACCGCCGTGAAGAACTGGCCGGTGGGCGCGAGGTACTGCAGGAACCCGACGGTGGCGAGCGGCAGGCGACGCGCCGCGGCGGTGAACCAGAGGAGCGGCAGCGCGGTCACGAGGCCGGTGCCGGCGAGGAGGAGGTGGACGCGCATGTCGGCGTGAGCGAAGTCACCGCGCGCCGGATCGCCGGCGATCCATGCGAGGTACGCGATCGCGACCGGCACCATGAGCGCGGTCTCGATCGTCGATCCGGCGAGGGCCGCGACCGGGGCCGTCTTGCGCAGGAGGCCGTACACGCCGAAGGACGAGGCGAGCGCGAGCGCGATCCACGGCGGGCCCGACGCGCCCAGCGCGAGCCACGTCACGCCGGCGGCGGCGAGCACGATCGCGGCGAGCTGGAGCCGGCGGAGGCGCTCGCGCAGGAAGACGACGCCGAGCGCCACCGAGAGGAGCGGGTTGATGAAGTAGCCGAGGCTCGCCTGCAGGAGATGGCCGCCGAGCGTCGCGTGGATGAAGAGGCCCCAGTTGACGGCGAGCAGCGTCGCAGCGGCGGCGAGGACGGCAAGCGTGCGGGCGTCGCGGAGCGCGGCCCGCGCGGGCCCGAGCTGGCCCATGATCGCGGCGAGCGCGACGAAGGTGATCGCGCCGAAGAGCGCGCGGCAGGCGAGGATCTCGACGGGATCGACGCCCTGGAGCTCGCGCCAGTAGAGCGG
>JAIOII010001167.1 GCA_019912685.1 Kofleriaceae bacterium | reverse complement strand
GGCCGGGCGTCACCGGGCTCGCGCTGCGCGGCCGGATCGTTCGTGACGACGTCGCCGCCGACGAAGACCAGCGTCGCCTTGTCGGCGGGAGGGCGCGCCGGCGGTCCGCCGCAAGCCGCGGCGCAGGCGCCGGCAGCGACGATCGCGATGCTAATCAGTGAGGCCGATAGCGAGGTAGATCTCGTAGTCACCGCGTTCGAGACCGTACCCGAAATCGAGGCCCAGAAGTGGCAGCACGATCTGGCGAAGATAGAAGCGCGTGCCGACGCCGACCGAGTTGCGGAGCGGCGCCAGCCCGCGCGCGTCGGCGCCGGGCAAGTAGTCGCGCTGCGCCGCCGCCTCGTCGGGATCGCGGAACGTGATGTACGACGAGTCCCAGAACGTGAGGCCGCGGATCGCGAGCCCCTTGATGGTCACGATCGGCACCGAGTACTCGGCGTTGGCGGTGACGCGCAGGTCGCCGCGGAACTGGTTGTTCTTCCACCCGCGCTGCGCGGTGCCGCCGGCGACGTACTCCTGCTGGAACGGCATGTCCTCGCCGTAGCCGAACGAGCCCTTGAGCACGAGGTTGTGGCGCGCGAGGAAGCGGATCGCGCGCTGGAGCTGCACGCCGGAGTACCAGTACTCGAAGTCGGAGCCGAGGCCCGGCAGCGCGTGCTCGAACGTCGCGACGAAGCGGTAGCCCGACGAGATGCCGTACCAGTTGGCGCGGGTGTCGACGCCGAGCGAGAGCTCGCCGGAGACGTCCCAGCCCTCGGCGCCGGGCGCGGGGATCGCGGTCGCGCCCGGGTCGCCGGTGATCTCCTCGACGGTCGCACCGTCGGCGAGCGACAGCCCGGAGTACCCGACCTTGGCGCCGCGCAGGCGGCCGTCGAGCGTGACGCCCTTCCACAGCTCGGTGCCGAGGCGGAGCCCGCCGTTCAGGTACGTGAGCCGCGAGACGCGGAGCGGCTTGGGGTCGTCGCGCCAGTACTTGGTGGGCGAGGCGTACTCGATCACGCGGCCGTACTTGAGGAAGAGGTCGCCCTGCCAGCGCAGGCGCGTGCCGGCGATCGACGGATCGACGTAGGCGGCGACCAGGAAGCTGTCGCCGGTGGCGACCTGACCGTAGAGGAGGAGCTTCTTGTTCTCGCCGAACAGGTTGTTCTCGCCGAAGCCGGCGCCGACGCCCTTGTTGGTCGGCTGGTTGTACGCGGCGGGCGCGACGACCCACGAGTGCTTGTCGCGCGCGATGATGACGAGGCGCTGGCCGCCGGGCGCGGGCTCCCAGTAGACCTGGACCTCCTTGAAGAGGCCGCTCGTGACGAGATCGCGACGGACCTGCTCGGCGCGCTCCGGAGAGAGCTCGTCGCCCTTCTCGATGCCGGCGATCAGCTTGACCGTGTCGTCGGTGGTCTTGGTGTTGCCGTCGACCCGGATGTCGACGACCTTGTCGGCCGCCGCGTCGCGGCTCCATAGCCCCACCGCCACGGCGATCAGGAGCGGGGCGAGTCGCCTCACGCGCCCAGTATACCGTGATATGACGCGCTCCATGAACCCCGCCGAAGTCGCCACGTCCCTCGTGATCGAACGCACGCTCGCGACGAGTCCGGCCTACCGCAAGGTCGACGACTCGCTCTACGTGATCAAGCAAGGCTCCGCGTACGTGATGGTCGCGGTGGTGCCGTGGGGCAAGGACAAGGCGTGCGTGCGGTGCACGGCGCAGCTGGTGAAGGGGATCAAGCTCGACCAGCGGCTCGCGATCCAGCTGCTCGAGCTCAACAGCTTCCTGCGCTTCGGGGCGTTCGCGTGGGACCCGCAGCAGGAGACGGTCCTGTTCGTGCACTCGATCCTCGGCGGGACGACGCTCGACTCCGACGAGCTGCTGGCGACCTTGCGCGACGTGGCGCTCATCGCCGACGAGTACGACGACAAGCTGATGGCGAAGTACGGCGGCCAGCGCATGCTCGACCTGCTCGAGGAAGCGGCGCTCGAGACGCTGATGGAGAAGCACCCCCGCGACTTCGACCTGGGGCACTGACATGGGCGTCCACGACGATCCGACGCTCGGCTTCGGCACGCGCGCGATCCACGCCGGGCAGACGCCCGACCCGACGACGGGCGCGGTGATGACGCCGGTGTACTTCACGTCGACGTACGCGCAGAGCGCGCCCGGCGTGCACAAGGGGTTCGAGTACTCGCGCACCCACAACCTGACGCGCTTCGCGCTCGAGGCCAACCTCGCCTCGCTCGAGGGCGGCAGCGCCGGCCTGTGCTTCGCGTCCGGGCTGGCGGCGACGTCGACCCTGATGCAGATGTTCGACGCGGGCGCGCACGTGATCGCGTGCGACGACCTGTACGGCGGGACGTTCCGCCTGTTCGACAAGGTGTACCGGCGGCTCGGCTTCGACTTCACGTACGTCGATCCCGTCGCGGGGGCGCCGGCGGTCGAGGCGGCGATCCGGCCCGAGACCAAGCTCGTGTGGATCGAGACGCCGACCAACCCGATGCTCAAGCTGTGCGACATCGCGGCGGTGGCCGAGGTGTGCAAGCGGCGCGGCGTGCTGCTCGCCGTCGACAACACGTTCATGACGCCGTTCCTGCAGCGGCCGCTCGAGCTCGGCGCCGACATCGTGTGCCACTCGATGACGAAGTACCTGAACGGCCACTCCGACGTGGTCGGCGGCTGCCTCGTGGTCAAGTCCGACGAGCTGCGCCAGCGCCTCGCGTTCCTGCAGAACGCGGTCGGCGCGGTGCCGTCGCCGATGGACTCGTTCCTCGTCCTGCGCGGCACGAAGACGCTGCACGTGCGCATGGAGCGCCACGAGCAGAACGCGCGCTCGCTCGCGATGTGGCTCGAGGCCCGCCCGCAGGTCGCGAAGGTGATCTACCCCGGCCTCGAGTCGCACCCGCAGCACGCGCTCGCGAAGAAGCAGCAGCGCGGCTTCGGCGGCATGATCTCCTTCGTCCTCCGGGGCGGCCTCGACGAGTCCCGCCGCTTCCTCTCCGCATGCCAGGTCTTCACGCTCGCCGAGTCCCTCGGCGGCGTCGAGTCGCTCATCGAGCACCCGGCGATCATGACCCACGCCTCGATCCCCGCCGATCGCCGCGCCGCCCTCGGCATCGCCGACGGCTTCATCCGCCTCTCCGTCGGCATCGAAGATCTCTCCGATCTCCAGGCCGACCTCGACCGCTCCTTCGCCGCCGCCCGCTGACGAGGAGAAGCCCAGCCACCTCGCCGCCCCCAAAGACGAGTGGCCCGGTACACGGGCGTCTCACTCAGTGTGCCCTTTGCCATAGGAGTTGAAGCCACGGGTTGCTGTCGTCGTCTGGCTTTGCGATCAGGGGATGAACCGACGCCGTTTCGACAAGATGCAAGAGGGTCCACGCGAGGCCGAAGCATTCGTCTGGGCCGAAACAGACTAGAAGGGCGCGCGCTTCGTCGTCGTTGACACGGCCACCCATAGCCGCCAGTGCTTCCTCATGCGCCCGAATGACCGCTTCGTCGGCCGATGAATCCGGCAGCGGTCCCAGCGCAACAAACGTTCTCACTTCGTCGCGAATCATCTGCTATCTCCCGATCAAGCTTGGAAAGTTCTCTCGATAGTACCGCAGCAGGTCGCGTACGCCTTGGTCGTACTTGGTTCCGAGCAGCTTGTGAAGCCCGATCTCGTGGAAGGCGTGGCGCGTCCATCGAGCCATCTCCCCGGCGCGTAGCTGGCGTCCCTTGCGGATGCGGACCAACTTCCGCAACCGCATCCAGACGTAGCTATCGACCTGGTTGAACTTGCTCGCGGCGTTACCGGTCGCGAAGTAGTTGCCCCAGCCGCGCACAACCGGGTTGATCTTCGCGATCGTGTCGCGTAGGCATCGACGCCCGCAGCACCCTTGTTCCGCTTCACTCGCTTCCACGCCTCCTGGAGGACGTCACGCCTCCAGATGCGGTCATACAGCGCGTGGAATCGTCTTTCCTCGGTCTCGCTTGGCCGCTGCCCCCAGACGTCGGGATAGTCGCTCCACGTTGTCGACCGATTTTCGCCGGTCGGGGGAGTTGGGTTGCGAGTGAGCCGGTACACCGGCTTTCCTCGTTGCACCCATGCCCTTGTGTTCGCGACCTCCGCCGTCATGACCACCCCAGGGACCCTTCCCTCCGACGGCGTTCTGCGGCCCCGTCTTCATCGGTACTACGATCCCCTCGGACTTCCGCTGCACCACGGTCGCACCGGCACTCGGCCTCCTCGATTCGTGTTGCCCTGACTCGGGCCGTGCAGACGGATCTCCCGTGTTCCGTGCCTCTCCTTGGACGCGTGCTGCGCTCCCTACCCCGCGGGACCCACCGACGTCTTGTTCGGATCTCCTCGTCGCTGGTGTTGCCTTCGCCGTGAAATGATCGGCTCGGCGTCCCGATTGTGAATCTGTCGAGGCTGCAAGCTTCACGTCATGTTGCGGCCCGCGTCCTTGCCTCCCCTTGCGGGGCTCGGGCTCCTGACGTCGCGCTTCGGCTACCTCGGTCTCCCTCGGCTCCGGCGACCTGCTACCCGGCGCTCCGACGCTTACCGGGACGGGATTCGCACCCGCTGGAGAAGCACAGCGAGACTCCGGCAGGACTTTCCCATCGTCGTCGTCACGGCGCACCATCTGTGTGACTCTAGCGAATGTATCCCTCCGGCCACTCGGCCTCCAGTCCAACCATGACAACGGCTTCCGGCGTCGCCAGTCTGAACCGAATCACGACGTACAGGTCTACCGCGCACACCGGACACGTCCCGCGACAGGCCTCTTCATCAAACCCGTCTTCGCTTCGGCCTGTCCGCCCGTCCACCTTCCATTGTTCCCAAGAGGGATGTTCTTCAGGCCACCAGTTCATGGCAGTTCCGAGCGGATACTCCCTGTCATGAAATCGACCACGCTCGTCCCCTGAATAGTCTGAAGCCACGTGCGTCTGGACCCGCAGACGCACACTTGAACCGCAGGCCGGGCACATCACGGGAACGAGAACCCAATTGAAAGCCGCCATTAGAATGACTCCATCTGGATTCCTAACCAACCGAGCAAGTTTCGAAACTGTTTATCACGAGTCACCACCGGCAAGCCCTCCCGCAACGCGGAAGCAGCAATACGCGAGTCAGCAGAACCCAACGATCGTCCAGCGAGACCCGCCTGGGTCCGCAGCTGCGCTGCGACTTCCTCTCGCCCGGCCAAGGCAACGCGCCCTCCGCTGGAGCGAAGAAACGTTCGCAGACCATCCGCCGACCCACCTCCGCGCAGATACTCCTTCACAGCGGTGATGGGAATGACTGGCGCCCGCCCGTGCAGCACGGCAGCCACCTCCCCCCGCTCTATCGCCGCGATGACGGCGTTGGTATCAAGAAGAACCTCGCCAGCGCGACGAGCCGCGCCCCCGCCACCCGTCATCAGGCCGAAAGCGAATTCGGCGCCCGCCTGGGAGCAATCGTCGTCGGGACACGCTGCCGCATAGAGGTTGTCGGGCCGCAGGCTTGCCGCGTCGAGATCCGCGGAGGCCAGCGCCGCACCACCTTCGTAGAGCGTGGTCCCCACCGCGCAGAAAACGTTGCCGTAACAGTTCCCGAACGTCTCTAGCGAGGCACGCAAGGATCGATCGGCGACGCCCGCGAGCGCCCTGGCCCGGTTCGCCACGCCCTCCGGGCCGAGATTCATTCGGACGTGCCGGGCCACCCGAGCAGCATTGGTGCGGGTGGCGCGCTGGTTGACGGACGGCGCGAGGCGTACGTTTCCGGCCTGCAGTCCCATCGACATCGCCGATGGCGACACGCCCTTCGCGCCCGGGAGATCGACGCCGCCACCGCCGCCGCCCGGACCTGGCAAGCAGGGAATGCAGTCGGGGGGGTTCACCGGCATCACCGGCGCCAGCGGATGCGGCGTCTCCCACGGCGGCGACGACGGCTGCATGCCGGTCGGGTCGGTCAGGTTCGCCGGATCGTTGAACGCGAACGAGTACGGGTGGGCGGTCACCGAGCGCGCCGTGTTCATGATCGGGTCGCGCTCGAGGAAGCGGCCGTGCTCGAAGTCGTACGCGCGTGCGCCGAGGATCGTGATGCCCACCTCGGGGAAGTGGTCGCCGCCGTTCCAGAGGTCGTCGGTGTACGAGAGTGACGAAGGCGTGCCGGTGTCCTCGACGACGCGCCCGAACAGGCTGTACGTGACGTCCTGGATGACGTCCCCGGTCCTGTTGGTGAAGAACCGCGAGCCACGGCCGTCACCGTGCGAGTAGACATGGTCCCTGTTGCCGTCGGAGTCGGTCCGCAGGCTCACGGCGATCCCGAGGGGACCGGGGACGCGCACCTGCGTGAGCGTCACGCCGGTGGCATCGGGTCGGATCTCCTCGACCGCCCCGCCGAAGTGCCAGACCGTGCGTGCGTTGTCGGTGTAGCCCACGCGCGTGCGAGCGCGTCCCGCCGGTCCGTACGTGAAGACGACCTCGGCGCCGTTGCGCCACGCACCGACGATGCGGTTCGCCGAGTCGTACTTGAACGAGCGCTCGGTGAAGTACCCGGGAGCGCTGCGGTCGTGGACGATGTTGCCGGCACCGTCATAGCTGAAGTGACAGTCACCGCCACCGTTGCCGGGCTCGTCGGCGCGACACAGCCGATCTGGGTCGATCGGATCGAACGTGAACACCTTGCTCGGCGTGCCCGTGGTCGCCGTCCGCGTGAGGACGTTGCCCAGCGGGTCGTGCGTGTACTCCTCCGTCCCCGCGCCGATTCCACCGGCCTGCTCCGAACGGGTCACCTGTCCGAGGTCGTCGAACGTGTACCGGCGGCTGAACCCCGTCGTCGGCGTCTCGTGCGTCTCCAAGGTCACCCGGCCGGCGCCGTCGTACGACAGGTTCGCCGACTTGTACTTGCCGCTGTTGGTCTCCGCCGACCAGCTCCGAAGCTCCTCCCGGCCGTCCGTCGCATAGTCGAACTCCTCGACCACGCCGTTGCCGTACTTGACCCACAGGTACTGCCCCTTGGGGCTGACGCTCCGCGCGTCGAGCACCGTCTCGCCGTTCACCTCCACCTGCCGGGTCCGGCCGGCGCTGTCGTCCAGGTACAGGATCTCGTGGCGACCCTGCGGCGTCTCCACGTCGAAGCCGAGCAGCTGGCCGCCCGGCGCCAGATGAACGATCTCGCGCACGGGCTCGCCGTGCTCCTTGTAGAGGTACGTCGTGCTGTTCGTCCGGCCATACGCGTCGTAGGCGTAGAAGATCGAACCGACGCCTTCGGTCTCGACCGCCGAGAGTCGCCCGGCGAGCTGCGCCGGCCACTGGTACGAGCCGTCGACGACGGCGTCCCAGGTGAAGCGGTCGACCGCTTCGATCTCCGACGAGCCGTTCCCGTATACCCTGGTCAACGCGCGCTTCGTGAGTCGCCCGAAGCCGTCGTACTCGTTCGCGACGAGGCGCTGCATGCTGCCGTCCATCCACCACGACGCGAGCTCGTTCCCCTGCTCGTCGTACTCGAAGTGTTTCGTCGCGACGCCTGGCTCGCTGAGCGAGAGCCGGCGACCGAGCGAGTCGAACTCGCTGCGCCAGGTCACGGGGCCGAGCCCGGCGCTCGGCACCAGGTAGCGCCGGGTCTCGGTCACGCGACCCAGCCGGTCCCACGCCTGGTCCACCCGGTCGACCCTCACGCCACCCGCGCTGAAGCGCTGCCGTCGGAGATCGCGGCCGATCGCGGTGGACCAGGACTCGTCGCGCGCCCCGTATCGCGGGGACGCAGGATCGTTCTCGTCGGGTCCGCGGGTCGAGACCTGGGCCTGCCCGACCAAGTAGTCGTACTCGAAGGACCGGACGTAGATGTCCTCGGCGACGCTGGTCTCGTACGACGTCTCGTCGAGGCCCTCCGCGGAGACCTCCCGGATCACCCGGCCACGTCGATCGAAGCGTCGCGTCGTGCCGTAGGGAAGCTCCATCGCGGGCGTCGGGGCGAAGCCGAGCGGCGCCTCGAACGGGTCGGCCTGGTAACGGGCGCGCCCGAGCTCGTCGAAGACCGTGAAGCCGGAGACGAGGGTCGTGTCGCCGTAGTCGGCGCCCAGCTCGCTCTGGGTGTACCGGGCGCGCCCGAGCGCGTCGAAGACCGTCAGCGAGCGGCGTCGAACGGCGGCCTGGTGCTCGTCCCCGATCTCGGCGGTCACCGGGAACGTGTCGACGATCACGCGACGAGGCATCCCGTCGTCGTATTCGTAGAGGGCGCGAGTGTTCGCCTCGGAGGAGGTCTGCACGGCTTCGCGCTTCACGCGACCGTGCCCGTCGTACTCCACGATGCTCTTGACGCCGTGCAGATCCGTCGACACGGACATGTGCGACGGCCACGTCGAGGTGCTCGAGGTGGTCTCGATGCTGGTCCCGACGTCGGACGCTCCCGTGGTCACCGCGGTGACGGTCGCCCCGAAGGCGTCATACGCGAACTTGGCGTATTGCGTCGTGCTCGCGCCGGCGCTGCGCGTCGAGCTCGTCGTTTCGACCCTGCCGAGGTCGTTGTACGAGAGCTCTTCGACCTCGTAGCTGTCGATGAAGCCGCCGGGCCCGTACCGGTCGACGTCGCGTGACGTGAGCAGCCCGCGTTCGACCTGCCCGAGCGGGAGGTCGTCATAGCGGAAGTGCACGGCGGAGAGGATCTGCGGCGTCCCCGGACGGTCTCCATCCGCTTCCCCCCACCCGCAGTCGGTCAGCACGACGGTCGAGACCACGGAAGGGAACGCCGTTTCGGTCAGCCCCGCCGGTTTCGCATAGGTGATCGACGTGCAGACGTCATCGTCGGTCCGCCGCAGATCGCCCTTGCCGGAGATGCGCGTGGGGCGTCCGAAGCGATCGAGCTCCTCGACCACGGAGCCCGCGAGGGCGTTGTCGCCCCACGGTGGTGGAAGGTCGCCCGCCCAGCTCTCGCTCGTCTCGACGTAGTGGCCGCCTGCCATCCAGCACATCGTCGTTCCGATCAGCTCGCCGCTTTCTGGATCGAGGTCGCCGCACTCCAGCGCGTGGGGCAGCACGATCGGGTTCGTTCCCTGCTGGTTCGCGAGCTCGTACCCGCGGTTCTGGAAGGTGCGCTGCGCGTTCGCCGGGAAGCCGGTCCAGGTGAGGAACGAGGCCGGGCTGCGTGCCGTCACCTCGAACGAGGTCACCGCGCGCACGCGATTCGCGGCGACCTGCTCCACATAGGGCACTCCTGCCGGGAGCGCGGGATCCAGATCGGTGATCGTCACCATGCCCTCGACGGCATCCCTGAACGCCGTGCCCCGCAACGCCACCTGGCGGCGGTAGCCCGGGAAGACCCACGCGACCGCGAGCGGGTCGTAGATCATCTCGGCGCGGCCGTACGCGAAGTACGTCGGGGCGAGCGACACCGACGAGCCGTCGAGGACCAGGGCACCCGACTCCCCGACCACGATCTCGGGGAACGGCACCTGGTGGGTGCTCGGCTCGTCGCGCTTCGCGTTCCGGTACTTGACGTACGTCCTCGCGCCGTAGCCGTTATCGACCGCGATGAGCCGCTCCGACTCGAGGACGTCGGTGTTGCCGCCGCCGATGAGCGAGGACATCAGCAGCTCGCCATGTTCGATCCGCAGGAGATCGGGACGACCATCGGCGTCCAGGTCGGTCAACCCTGCGATGGCACGTGAGCTACCGCCGCAATCCCCGACCGTCTCGGAGACCCGGAACGGGACGTTGCCGGGAGTCTCGATCTCGAGCCGCGGCCCGTAGGTTCCGCCGCGATTGAAGCGGATGCCCCCCGGGCTCAGCATGTCGAGAAGCCCGTCCCCGTTCAGATCGAGCTCACCGTTCGCCTGGTACGTGCTGTACGTCCCGGATCCAGCCTCGCAAGCCGAAGCCTGATCGTTCGAGAATGCGGGCAACCCGCTCGTAGGATCGAATCGCCTGGCGCTCCTCCATGTCGGAGTCCCGTCCCCGTTCGGATCGGAGAAGCCGATGGCCTGCCAGTTGTAGCCGGCGTCAGCCACGGGCTTGTCCTCGGGCCAGAACGTCGGCTCCGTCGACGTGGTCCAGTAGGCAACGCCGTACGGCGCGTCGTCACGGTGGTACCCATGGCGTGGGAATGGAGAGGACTGGTCCCCACCGATCCCCATGAACGCGCCATGTCGGTTCAGCCACTCGATGCGCTTGCTCGTGGCGACCTGCCGGAGGTTCTCCTCGATCTGGTCCTGCACGCCTTCCCACCGCCTCGCGTCGATCCATTGCCGATGAAGCAGGCGGCAGGTACGCACGTAGGCACCCGCCAGGTCCCGCTCTGATTCCCGGCAGATCGGATTCAGCTCCACCTGGGGCGTGCCGTTCCAGTAGCCATCCTCGTACTGAACGATGGGCAGGTCACCCGCGACGAAGTCCGGGTAGCCGTCGCCGTTCAGATCGGTGACCATCCAGTCGTACATCGTGTCGACCGTCGAGGTGTGCAAGTAGTTCGTCGGCTCCGGCGGAAACCCGGGATCGTTGCTGGGGCAATCGACCTCGGGCTGACAGCCGGACGCGTCGCACGTCTGGACCTTGCAGGTCTTCAGCGCGTAGCGGGGCCAGGTCCGCGCGCGATCCAGCGCGACACGCTCACCGTCGCGGACGAAAGGCAAGTTCGTTCGCGGCGGCCGTCGCAGGTGCGACTGGAGCGGCGAGATGTCGATCTGCGCAGGCACCCAGCGGATCGCTCCGTTCGCGTCGCGGCGGTTCATCCAGACCGCCCAGTGCTCGACATCGACACCACCCTTCACGTCGAGGATGTCGAGGCGGCCGTCGCCATCCCAGTCGATGAACTGCGTCCACGTCTCGGTGGTGATCATCTCGGCGCGATCAGTCCAGGTGTTGCCGGTGCGCCGCCGGGTGGTCTGTTCGAACACCTCCTGCGGCCAGTGCCAGGTCATCGTGGCGCCGGAGAAGCTCGGCCCGTCCGCCGTGAGACGGTTCTCCTTCAGCACCCACTGGGCGCCATCCTTGTAGACGAGGTCAGGGAGCCCGTCGCCGGTGAAGTCTCGCAGCAGGTGGCGCGCGCGCGTCGTCTCGGTGCGCCATCCGTCGTTCTCGCTGACCGTGACGTCGTTGGTCGACAGATCGCCTCGCATCGCCGCCGGCAACGTCGAGCGGGAGACCACGCGAGCGACGTCGAAGCGGATGCTTCGCACCGGGCCGGCGTCATGCGCGAGCGTCCCGTAGTGATAGTTCGCGACGGGCAGCGCCGCACCGCCAGCGTCATCCTCCCCGTTCTTCGTGACGGAGATCAGCCGAGGGCGATCGGACGCGGGCTCGCGATCGTAGTCGAACACGTACCGCCGGATCGTCTTGGCATCCAGCTTGGGCTCCAGGTTGTTGCGGGCGTTGACGGCGATGGAACGGAGGACCTGGCCGCGATCGAACTTCGTGTCGTCGTCGCGCACGTGCTCGAACGGCAGCGCGACCTCCGTTCCCCGGGTCGCGCACACGCGATTGAAGTGGGACTCGCTGGTGCTCAGCGCGGGGCGCCACGCAGGCGAGTAGTCGAGGTGGATCTCGTAGAGCGGGTTCTCGCCCGACGCGTCGAACGTGTAGGCCAGGCTGCTGAGCGCGAGCCCGGCGTCGCAGTCCTCCACCGCCGGCACGTCGTACCGGAGCTCGACCCGATCACCGCCGATCGAGTCGCGGATCTCGACGAGCGGCCACCGCCCGCTGTCGCCCACCTTGGTCTGGCCCTGGAGCGGCCGGAAGATGTACTCGTGGTTATCGAGTGTCTTCAGCGACCACTCGCTCTCGCTCTCGCGGAGCTCCATGAAGCTGTCGCCTCGCGCCGGCCACCACACGTCGCCGACCTTCGTCATGAGGTGCGTGCGGCCGCCGAGTGACACGGTCACGCGCTCGGCGCCGAACGGCGCCTCGGTCCACGACGTGGTCTGGTTCGCGAACGGCTTTCGAAGCCAGGTCGACGTCGAGCGCCTCACGTAGGAGATGGGGATGTCCCAGCCTTGACCGGCCACCCCGGCGCGATTCGAGCCCGTGTAGACCACGGCGAGCGGGATGGGCACAGATCCCCGTGGGGACGGGAGCTCGAGCGGCACTGACGCGGCGAACCCGCCGGTCGGAGACACCGCGCCGTCGAGACCGGCGCCGGCGCCGACGGTCGTATGCCCCGCCTGCGGCGACACTTGCGCCGAGGCGACCGTCGCCACGGTCAACAGGAACCCGGTCGCCGCGGCGATCCGTGCACGGGTCAGAGAGGTCGGCGGGAGGGAACGCGACAGAGCTCTGGCATTCATGGCCGGCTCTATCGGGGCACCCCCTCAGCGGTTTCTTGTGATCTCGAAAAAAAACATCGGATCCGCCAATCGGTCTGAATCCCTTAGCTCTCTCGGACGTCCGGGCCGACCTCGACCGCTCCTTCGCCGCCGCCCGCTGAGCGATCACTCGGGCGGGGCGAGGACCGCGCGCACGCCGAGGTGATCGGACGCGTGCACGCCGGCGACGGGGGCCGCGAACGTGCGCTCGATCGCCTGCGGCGCGAGCGCGCCGGCGATCCAGACGTAGTCGATGCGCGCGGTCGGGTTCGAGGCGGGGAAGGTCGGTCCGGGATCGCCGGGGTGGAGGACGGCCCACGCGTCGGCCCACGCGTTGTCCTCGAGGGCGGCGCCCACGCCGCCGCCGGGGCCCTCGTTGAGATCGCCGACGAGCACGCGCGGGCCCGTGCCCGCGAGCGTGGCGACCGCCGACGACGCCGCCGCGGCCTGGCGCGCGCGCACGGCGGCGTCTTGGTGATCGAGGTGCGTCGTCGCGAAGGTGATGGGCTCGCCGTCGCGCTCGATGCGCGCGACCAGCACCTTGCGCGGGATGGCGCCGGGCGGGAGCGTCTCGACGTGCACCTCGGCGATGGGATGGCGCGACAGGATCGCCAGCCCTTCGTCGTACGCGTCCCAGGCACGGTGCGTGACGGTGCGCGCGGCGTGACGTCGCTCGCGAGCGCGGCGACGAGCGCCTCGAGCGCGTCGCGTCCGCCGGGCTCGAGGCAGACCTCCTCGAGGCCGATCACGTCGGGCGCGGCGGCCACGAGGCCGTCGGCGACGAGCGGCAGCCGTGCCTCCCAGTCGTCGATCAGGCAGCGCAGGTTGAGGGTGACGACGACCAGCGGCGTCGGCGCGGCGGCGTCGGGCCCGGCGCCGTCGTCGGCCGGCAGAGCGTCCGGGTCGCCGGACGAAGCGCCGGTGCAGGCGGAAGCGACGACCAGGGCGAGGGCGCAGCGGCGCATGGCCTCCGATACGCCGTCCCGGCGCTCCCGACAAGCGGCGAACGTGGTTGCTGGCGTCGTCGTCAGCCAGCGTTGCGACTCGCAACGCCCGGGCGGCGCAACCCAGCGGGAGCTGGTGGCCAGGGCTGGCGCGCCGGTTGCTGAGGGCGGCGGCGTGCTGCACACGTCGCTCACCCGCCTTGCCCTCCTCGCCAGCCTGGTCGCCACCGCGTGCACCGGCGAGCCGTCCACGACCGGGGTCGCGGTGGGCGCGGCGGCGGTCGAGACCATCGACGGCTGGGACGACGGCGCGCTCGATATCTACTTCATCCCCGGCGGCGCGGCGGCCGAGGATCGGCTGGCGCACGAGCTCGCCGTCGCGCGCAGCTCGGTGCGCGTGGCCATGTACAACGTCACGAGCGCGCGGCTCGGCTACGCGCTCCTCGACGCGCAGCGGCGCGGCGTGGCCGTCGAGGTGCTCTGGGACGCCAAGCAGATGGCGAAGGAGCACAACACGCTCGACGACGAGCTGGCCGCCGCCGGGCTCGCGATCACGCCGGTGACCAACCGCCGGTCGGAGTACGCGACGGTGCACGACAAGCTGGCGGTGATCGACGGCGAGCTCGTGACCATGGGCTCGGCCAACTGGGGGACGAGCGCGCTCCACGACAACGACGAGTCGCTGCTCGTGTTCCGCTCGCCCGCGATGGGCGCGGTGGTCGCGGCGCAGCTCGACGAGATCCGCGCGCAGGTCAAGCGGCCGCGCGCCGGCGATCTGCCGGGCCCGGTGCAGCTTTACTTCTCGCCCGAGGACCGGCTCGACCGCGTGGTGACGGCGGCGATCGACGGCGCGCAGTCGCGCGTCTTCGTCGCGGTGTTCTCGCTGCGGCTGCGCAGCGCCACGGACGCGCTCCTGCGCGCGCACCGCCGCGGCGTGCCCGTCTTCGTCGTCACCGACGCGAAGCAGTCGAGCGAGACCACCGAGGACGACCGGCTGCGCGCGGCCGGGATCCCGGTGATCGAGGCGCGCAACACGACCGGGCCGTTCACGGCGATGCACCACAAGTTCGCGGTCGTCGACGACACCGTGCTGGTCGGCGCCTACAACTGGACGACGACCGCCACCTTCTCGAACGACGAGGACCTGGCGGTGATCCGCGACGCCGAGGTCGCGGCCGCATACGCCGGCGAGATGGGGCGGCTGTGGCGGCGCTACGGTGGCGACGGCGCGCTGCCGGTTCCGGAGATCGAGCTGTCGATCGGCGCCACGTGCGACCGGACCGCGTGGGGCGATCAGCTCGTGCTCGTCGGCGGGGTCGTCGGTGGCGATGCAAGCCCCGAGACAACCAACGGCGAGCGCGTGCACCGCGGCGGCGAGCGCGCCGCTAGAAGCGGAAGACATCCTCGACCTCCGCGCCGGCGAGCCCTGGGTCGGTGGGCAACACGATCTCGCGGTCCGCGCCCGCCTGCGCTACAAGCTCGTGGTCGTCCGCGCCGACGGGCGCGTCGACTGGGAGGCGGGCGCGGACCGCGAGATCGTGTTGCCCACCGACCCCGGGCTCGCCGGCGCGGAGGTCGAGGATGTCTTCCGCTTCTAGCGGCGCGCTCGCCGCCGCGGTGCACGCGCTCGCCGTTGGTTGTCTCGGGGCTTGCATCGCCACCGACGACCCCGCCGACGAG
>JAIOII010001166.1 GCA_019912685.1 Kofleriaceae bacterium | reverse complement strand
CGTCCGTGCGTCCCGGCCGCGAGATCGTCTCGACCGGCGGCCGCCTGCGCGGCGGCGCGATCACGATGGACGTCGAGCTCGGCCATCCGGTCGAGCAGAGCAAGGCCACGGCCGGCAGCGTCGAGCTGCGCGGCGCCGCGGTGGTGATCCCATGAAGCAGCTCCTCCTCGCTGTCGCTCTCCTCCTGGTGCTCGGCGCGCTCGGCGCCGGCGTCGCCCACGCGCAGGTGCCGCAGACCGTCACCTTCTCGGCGCGCATCACGAACGGCGGCGTCGCCCTCACCGGCTCGCACCAGCTGCGCTTCCGGCTCTACACGGCGGCGACCGGCGGCGACCTGCGCTGGGAGGAGAACCACGGCGCCGTGTCGATCGACGACGGCCTCGTGCACGTCGGGCTCGGCGCGATCACGCCGCTCACCATCACCGTCCTCAGCGGTGCGCCGCTCTGGGTCGAGGTCGAGCTCGACGGCGTCGCGATGTCGCCGCGCCTGCCGCTGCGCAGCGTGCCGTACGCCGTGCGCGCCGGCGACGCCGGGCAGCTCGGCGGCCTGCAGTCGTTCGAGTTCGCGCGCGCCGTGCACGAGCACGACGCTGCCTATGTGAACGCCGGCGGCGACACCATGACCGGCCACCTCCACGCCGCCGGCGGCGCGCGCCTCGGCGAGATCGCGATCGGCGCCGCCGTCCACGGCGCGCTCGGCTGGCCCTACGAGACCATCCAGCTCCACCCGGCCCACAACCTGCGCTTCGCCTTCGGCGCAGAGCAGCGGATGATGCTCGGCAGCGACGGCCGGCTCCAGATGGCGCAGACGAACGGCGACTGCCCGACCGGCTGGTTCTGCAACGGCCACTTCTGGGACCTGACGGTCGCCAGCATCCTGTACAGCGGCCTCGCGCAGCGCTCGGACCGCCGTCTCAAGGAGGACATCCGTCCCGCCGAGGGCGGCCTCTCGAAGGTGCGCGCGCTCGAGCCGGTCACGTTCGCGTGGAAGCGCCGCACGGACCCGGCAGAGCGCCACTACGGCTTCATCGCGCAGGACGTGCGGAACGTCGTGCCCGAGCTCGTCGACGCCACCGCCGACGGGACGCTCGCGGTCGAGACCACGGCGATGATCCCGATCCTCGCCCAGGCGGTGAAGGAGCTCGACGCGCAGAACGCGCAGCTCCGCGCCGAGCTCGCCGAGCTGCGCCGCCGCGTCCCCGCGTCGTCGGCGAGCCCACCGGTCTCGCAGGCCAGCCGCACCGTCCTCGCCGGCCTCATCCTGCTTCTCGGGGCTGGCGCGATCGTGGCGCTGCTCGCCCACAGGCGGTCGTAGCTCTCCACGTCGGCTGGAAAGTCACAGCATTTGTGGAACGCTTGGAGCCGGGGGGATGGCCGCGGACGGTCTTCTTTACCCGCAGCGGGGGTGCGTGCCAGACTCGCTAACTTCCTCGCTGAATCGGAATTTCCATGGCCCAGAAGCGGCAGTCCAAGCACATCAAGCTGACGTCCCACCCCGGCACGGGCGCCAAGCCGATCGCCATCAACTGGGGCGCGCAGGACCCCGCGGTCCGCGGCCCGATCATCGCCACGCTCACGAACCCGGATCACCGGAACGTCATCGGCACCCATTCCGGCAGCTATGCCGTCTACCGCGCGCTCGCGGTCGCCGCCCGGGCGCTGGACCCGCAGCACATCCCCGACCTGACCAACACGGCGCCGACCCACCTGCTCGGCCCCCACCCGTCGTGGTTCGATCCCGAGCGGATCGTGTCGATCGATCCGTTCGGCGCGGTCGTCCAGCAGATCTTCCGCCCGTACCTCGACAAGGGCTACGACGTGCGGCCGACGATCGCGGTCACGCAGGCGCACATCGACATGCCCGAGATCGCCGACGCGGTCGAGGCCGGGCGCCTGAAGGTCGACGGCAAGATCATGCACCACGCGCGCGAGGCGCCCGTGACCAAGGCGGCGATCGAGCCGGTCTGGTACCTGCCGGGCGTCGCCAAGCGCTTCGGCTGCACCGAGAGCGAGCTGCGCCGCACGCTGTTCGAGCAGACCGGCGGCATGTTCCCCGAGCTCGTGACGCGCGGCGACCTCGACGTCTTCCTGCCGCCGATCGGCGGCCAGACGCTCTACGTGTTCGGCGATCCGGCGAAGCTGAACGATCCGAGCACGACGCTCACGGCGCGCGTGCACGACGAGTGCAACGGCTCCGACGTGTTCGGCTCCGACATCTGCACGTGCCGTCCATACCTCGCTCACGCGATCGAGGAGTGCATCCGCGGCGCGCAGGCGGGCGGCGTCGGCCTCATCGTCTACTTCCGCAAGGAGGGGCGCGCGCTCGGCGAGGTCACCAAGTTCCTGGTCTACAACGCGCGCAAGCGCCAGGAGGGCGGCGACTCCGCGTCGCAGTACTTCGCGCGCACCGAGTGCGTCGCGGGCGTGCAGGACATGCGCTTCCAGGAGCTCATGCCCGACGTCCTGCACTGGCTCGGCGTCACCAAGATCCACCGGCTCGTGTCGATGTCGAACATGAAGTACGACGCGATCGTGCGCTCGGGCATCGAGGTCGGCGAGCGCGTGCGCATCCCCGACGAGCTCATCCCCGCCGACGCGCGCGTCGAGATGGACGCGAAGATGGCGGCGGGCTACTTCGTCCCCGACGGCAAGGTGCCCGACGCGAGCGAGCTGACCCTGGCCAAGGGCCGCGGCCTCGACGAGGCGTCCTGAGGAGTGACATGAGCGAGAACGATCCGCACAGCGGCTTCATCGCGCCGGCGGCCGCGGCCGACACGGTCACGGCGGTCAACTACCTGCGCACCCCGCTCGCCATTCGCGTCCGCGCGGCGAACGTGCTCGAGGCCGGCATGCTCGGCGAGCTGCGCCACTTCACGATCGACCGGGGACGCGTCGACGTGGTCGCCGATCGCGTCATCGCGGTCACGCGCGAGGCGTACCCGGCGCTGCGCATCCCCGTGCACGGACGGCTCGGGCACTTCCGCGTGGGCAAGGTCGATCGCGTGACGCCGATCGTCGACGTCGCCGGCGGCGGGCAGGCCGCGGCCGAGGCGCTCGTCGATCTCGTCGTCGTGAGCGTCCTGCTCGACGCCGGCGCCGGCGACGCGTGGCGCTATCGCGAGGCGGCGACCGGGCAGGAGCTCGAGCGCTCCGAAGGCCTCGCGGTGGCGAGCCTGCGCGCGTTCGAGGCCGGCGCGTTCTCCGCCGACGGGCTCCTGCCGATGCGCGTCGACGCCGCGGCGCTGCGCGGCA
>JAIOII010001165.1 GCA_019912685.1 Kofleriaceae bacterium | reverse complement strand
GCCGCGCTGCAGGCGCAGCGCGGCAGCGAGGTGTATCGCCTGAGCGGCCCGCCGGGCTCCGGCGACAACGGCGACCTCGCCGCGTTCCCGTACCGCCGCATGAGCGTGCGCGGCGGCCCGAGCTTCGACCTCACGCCGGCGATCAGCTTCGAGGCCGACGCGCGCATCGAGACGATCGACGCCGACGTGCCCACCGGAGCGCGCACCCTCGACGACGGCCGCACGGTCCCGCTCGACCTCGATCTCGTCGACGGCAAGAGCCGCGTCGTCTCGCTCGCCTTCGGCTTCGACCGCGACACGCGCACGGATCCGGTGCTGCCCCACGACGGCAGCCGCATCCAGGCGCAGCTCGAGCTCGGCAGCGAGCTCCTCGGCGGCGACTACGACTTCGCCGTCGCCCTCGCCCGCTACGAGCGCTGGTGGCCGGTGCGCCCGCGCCACGCCCTCGGCGTCCGCATCGCCGGCGGCGCCGTGATCGGCGACGCGCCGCGCTTCGCGCGCATCCACGTCGCCGACGTGAACCGCCTGCTCACGCCGCGCGTGATGGGCATGACCGTCGCCGCCGCGCCGCCGCCCGACTTCCTCGGCACCGACAACAGCGACGCGGTGTACGGCGAGCTCGGCGGCAACCTGATCGGCGAGTGGTCGTATCGCTGGTTCCGCCGGCCCAGGTCGATCTACGGCGGCGACCTCTTCATCGCCGCCGGCGTCTGGGGGCTCGCGTCGGAGGACGCCGTCCGCTCGGTCGGCGCGAGCGGGTGGAGCGCGCTGCCCGTCGACCTCGTCCTCGACGCCGGCCTGCGCATCGACACCGAGCTCGGCATCTTCGAGTTCACGATCGCCAACGCCCTCGGCCGGGTGCCGCGGTGGTGATCCGGGCGGCGCTCCTCGGCCTCGCGATCGTGGCGACGCTGGCGGTGCGGCCGGCGGCGGCGCAGGACGGCGGCCTCGAGAAGCAGACGATGAAGTTCACCGAGCGCGGGTCGGCGATCCACGTCACCGGCAACGTCACGGCCGTGTTCGACGCCCGCGCCTACGAGAAGCTCGAGAACGGGCTCACGTCGACGGTCGTGATCCGGATCTGGGTGTATCCCGAGAACCGCGCCAAGCCGACCGGCTTCGTGCTCCTCCACCGCCAGTGCGTCTACGATCTCTGGGCCGAGCTCTACACGTGCGCGCTGTCGGGGCCGGGCGGCCGGCGCACGTACAAGGTGAAGTTCCGCGCCGAGGCGCTCAAGATGCTCACCGGGCTCGACCAGGTGCCGGTCGCCGACACCAAGGACGTCGAGCTCGAGGAGCGCTACGTGCTCGCGCTCGTCGCCGAGCTCAACCCGGTGAGCAAGGAGACGCTCGCCGAGGTGCGGCGCTGGCTGTCCGAGGGCTCGGGCGGCGGCCTCGATCGCGGCGGCTCGTTCTTCGGCTCGTTCGTGTCGGTGTTCGTCAACCTCAAGATCCCCGAGGCCGACCGCGTCGTCCGCATCCGCTCGCAGCCGTTCTACCGCCCGCGGCCGAAGCCCGCGCCGGCACGCCCCAAGGAACAACCGTGAGCCGCGCCGACTTCCTCCGCCGCCGCGTCAGCCTCCAGGTGAAGCTGGTCGCGATCCTCATGGTCGTCGTCCTGACGCCGTTCGCGGCGTCGGCGTTCTTCATCGATCAGGTCGGCAAGGTCGCCGCCAACTTCGCCGCCGGCGAAGCCGCCGCGCGCGACCGCTCGGTGCAGAAGGCGCTCGACGCGCACCTCGAGTGGGTGCAGCTCACGAAGCAGCTCCACGCCGAGGTCGCGAGCCTGCTCGCGCGCGTGCCGGCGATCGCCGCCGTCGATCCCGGGGCGCCGCTCGCGGAGATCCTCGCCGACCAGCGGCAGCTGATGAGCATCCGGCTGCGCGCCGCCGACGGCCGCGAGCTGGGCAAGGCGGAGCGCTCGCCGCCGCCGGAGACCACGCCCTATCCCGTGATCCACCCGCTCGCCGGCGGCGCGTCGCTCGAGGTGACCTTCGCGATCCCCGATCACCTCCAGGAGGACTACCAGGAGCTCGCCACCGCGCTCGACGTCGCGCGCAAGGTGGCGCAGGCCCGCACCGGCCTCCCGTCCGGATACCGGACAGCCTTCCTCGCCCTCGTCGGCACGGCGGCGCTCGTGGTCGTGCTCCTCGGCGTCTTCGCCGCCAACCGCGTGACCCGGCGCATCGCCGCGCTCGTCGCGGTCGCGCGCAAGGTGTCGGAGGGCAGCGGCGACGCGCGCGCCCGCCTGCGCGGCCGCGACGAGATGGCCGAGCTCGGCGTGGCGTTCGACACGATGCTCGACGACCTCGGCCGCCAGCGCGGCGAGATCGAGTACCTCCAGCGCATCGGCGCGTGGCAGGACGTCGCGCGCCGCCTCGCCCACGAGATCAAGAACCCGCTCACCCCGATCCAGCTCGCCGTGCAGCAGTGCGTCTCGACGTATCAGGGCGACGACGCGCGCTTCAAGCGCCTGCTCGCCGACACCGGCGAGATCGTCGAGGAGGAGATCAGCGGCCTGCGCCGCCTCGTCGACACGTTCCGGACGCTCGGCCAGCTGCCGCGCGTCGAGGCCGCGCCGGTGCCGCTCGCCGACATCGTCGAGGAGCTGCGCCTCGACCCCGCGCTCGGCGAGCGCCTCACCGTCCGGGCCCCGGACAGACCGGTGCAGCTGCGCGCCGACAAGCTCCTGCTCAAGCGCGTGCTCGCCAACCTCGTCGAGAACGGCGTGCACGCCGGCCAGGAAGCGGGGAAGCCGGGCGCGGTCGTCGTGGGCTGGTCCACTCCCGACGGCGCGCGTCACGCCACGATCACGGTCGACGACGAAGGCAAGGGCGTGAGCGCGGAGGCGCGCGAGCGCGTCTTCGAGCCGTACGTGACCACGAAGGCGACGGGGACCGGGCTCGGGCTCGCGATCGCGAAGAAGATCGCGCTCGAGCACGGCGGAAGCCTGGAAGTTTCCCCCCACCCGGCACC
This sequence comes from Kofleriaceae bacterium, assembly GCA_019912685.1. Classification (GTDB taxonomy): domain Bacteria; phylum Myxococcota_A; class Polyangia; order Haliangiales; family Haliangiaceae; genus UBA2376. The sequence goes on along the minus strand of JAIOII010001165.1, from coordinate 975 downwards.
TTCGGGCGGCGCGCGCTTCGTGCTCACGGTGCCGCTCGCCGGCTGATAGAATCGGCAGACCATGCGGGTCTGCGCGCACGTGTGGGTCGGTGTGGCTGTCCTGGGCGGATGCCTGCGCGACACATCGCACCCGTGCGAGACGGCGGGCGCGTGCGCGGCGTCGGAGGACGCGCGCCCGGACGACGACGCCGACGACCGCGATGGGCCCGGCGATCCCGACGGCGCGATGAACGAGGTCGACGCCGCGATCGACGACCCGTGGGGCGATGGACACCACGGCGACCTGTCGCTCGCTCCGGGCTCGTCGCAGATCAACAGCTACGGCGCCGTGCGCCAGGACGCCGCGGCCGGCGCGACGACGCTCGTCGCCCAGCGTCAGAGCGGCAGCAACATCGGGAGCTGGCCCAGCACGTTCGAGGCCGGCGACCGGATCATGATCTGGCGGACCACCGGTCTCCCCGACCCGCAGGTGTCGGGCTCGACGATTCCCGTCGTGCTCGACGCCGACGTCGGCCGCTGGTTCGTCACCCGGGTCGTCGATCGCATCGCCGACCGGCTCACGATCGCCGATCCGCTGCCCTTCGACTGCCCCGCCGACCTCACGCAGGTCATCAAGCTGCCCGAGCTCGACGTGGTCACGATGTCGACCGGGTCGTCGATCTCCGCGCGCGACTGGCAGGGACAGTACGGCGGCATCGTCGCGTTCTACGCCAACGAGCTCACGATCGACGGCGGCACCGTCGAGGCCACGGCCGACGGCTTCAACGGCGGCTTCGCCGAGGACTTCGGCGACTTCAACAACTGCAGCGCGCTCGACGGGCGCTCGCCGTCGGGCGGCGGCGCGGCCAAGGGCGAGAGCTTCGTGCTCGCGCGCTTCGGCACGGGCTCCGACGCGCGCGCCGGACGCGGCAACATCTATCACGGGGGCGGCGGCGGCAACTGCCGCAACGCGGGCGGCGGCGGTGGTGGACACGC
>JAIOII010000120.1 GCA_019912685.1 Kofleriaceae bacterium | reverse complement strand
CCACCGCGAACTCGAAGGTCGCGCTCGACCCCTCGCCGGTGCGCGCGCCGAAGCGCACGCGCGCGCTGCCGCCGGCCGGCACGTGCACGGTGCGCGACGTCTCGGCCAGCGTCGCGCCCTTCGCGGCGGCCGTCACGGTCGCCGTGCCGTCCGTCCCCGTGCGGTTGTGCACGACGACGCCGACCGACTCGCTGTCGCCGACGGTGAGGAAGCGGGGGAGGGTGGGCTGCGCCGCCAGCGGCTTGGCCACGGTGAAGCGCACGTCGCCCTTGCCGAAGCGCTCGCCGATGTCGGCGGCGACCGCCATCACGCGAAACGCGGTCAGGTTGTCGGGCGCGGTGAACGAGAACCGCGCCTGGCCCTTGGCGTCGGTCACGAGCGCGGGCGCCCAGTACGCCGACGACACGAACTTCGAGCGGATGCGCTCGGGGTCCTCGCCGCCGCCGCCGTCGCCGCCCTCGTCGGGGTCGCCCTGCGTCGGGTCGGCGAGCCGCGCGACGCGGTTCCAGTTGGTGCCCGCGTCGACGCCGAGCCCGAACGACCGGTAGAAGGTCTTCATCGGATCCGGCGTCTTGTAGTCGATGAGCTGGAGCACGCCCTCGTCGGCGACCGACACCGACACCTCCGCCGCCACCGGCTTGCCGTCGTGGGTGACGGTCAACACGCCGGTCACCGTCTCGCCCGGCTTGTAGCTCGCCCGGTCGGTCACGACGTTCACCGCGAGGCGCCGCTGCTCGGCCGACACCTTGATCTCGACGAGCCCCATCTTCAGCTGCGGGCGATCCTTGTCGGTCGGTCCCTTGCGCCCCTGCACCATGGTGACGCGGGCGTACACGTTCGGCGCCCAGCTCTCGTCGACGCGGAGCTCGATGCCCTCGGCCGCCGACGCCAGCTGGCGCACGTCGGCCTGCATCACGCCGTCGCGCTCGACGGTGACGAGCGCCGTCGGCGTCTTCAGCCCGGTCTGCGGCACCAGGCGCGCGGTCTCGCCGGCCTGGTAGCTCTGCTTCGACGCGATGAGCGTCATGCGCGCGCTCTCGTCGCCGCTCCAGAACGCCTCGCCCTTGCCGATGACCCACAGGTCCGACGCCGCGAGCACCTTCGTGCCGCGCCCGTCGGTCGTCTCCACCCGCACGACGTAGTCGCCCGGCTCCTTCGGGTAGATGCGCTCGGTCGCGCTGCCCGTCGCCGGGATCGCGATCGGGCGCTGCATCGCGACCTCCTCGTGCTGCGTGCAGCTCCGGTACGAGCGGAAGCCGTGATCGTCCCAGCGGCAGTCGTACACCGTGCGCACGAACGAGAGCGTCGCCTCGTGCGCGACGCGCCGGCCGCGCGGGTCGAGCGCGACGACGTTCACCGCGAACGGCATCCCCGCCGCCTGCACCCACTCCTGGGTGTGCACGCCGAGGTACACGTCGGCCTGGTGCGCGGTCACCACCGTCGCCTTGCGCATCGTCTGCGACGCCTCGTCCGTCACCTCGGCGGCGATCACGTAGTCGCGCGGGCCCGTGAACTTGCTGTCCGGATCCCGGACGGCGAAGGCGAAGCGCCCGCCGGCGTCGGTCGTGCCCTTGCCGTCGCTCACCAGGTCGGCGTAGCCGCCGCCCTCGTAGCCGTCGTCGTACCACCACCAGCGCCGCTGGGCCTCGAAGCTGTACGACTCGTAGCCCTTGAAGCGCAGCGCATGCGGCCGCCGCGACACCGACCACGCGACGTCGGCGTTCGCCACCGGCGCGCCGAACAGGTACTGCGCGTTCACCTTGGCGGCGAGCCGGTCGCCGGGGCGCACGATGTCCTCGCCCGCCTCGATCGACACCTCGAACGACGCCGGCCGGAACTCCTCGACCATGAAGCGCTCGCGGAACACCTGCTTGCCGATCTTCGCGGTGACGTAGTAGTCGCCGAGCGACGCGTCGGGCGAGAGCGGCAGGTCGAGCGCGAAGCCGCCGAACTGGCTCATCGTCGTCGTCCTGGTCACGACCGTCTGCCCGCGGCTGTCGGTCACCTCGAGCGCGACCGGCGCCGGCGACGGCACGCGCGGCCCCTTGCCCGCCGCGAGCTCGCGCACGAGCCCCTTGAAGTGGACCTCCTCGCCGGGGCGATAGAGCCCGCGGTCGCTCTGGATGAAGCCGCGCAGCATCGTCTTGCCGCCGCTCCGGTTCTCGGGCACGCCGAAGTTCCAGATCTGGATGCCGTTGGCCCAGTTGCCGTCGACGACCGCGGTGTCGGCGTCCTTCTGCACGACCGCGATGAGCCGCTGCGCGCGGTAGCTGTCCCAGTCCTCCCACTCGCCCTCGCCCTCGTCCTCGAGCACCTCGTGACCGCGCGCGGGCGGGTGCTCGAGCAAGGTCGCCGAGCCCGGCGTCTTCAGCACGCCGCGCGCGTCGCTCGTCCCGGTGAACACGGCCTTGCCCTGCGGCGTGTAGATCGTGACCTTGGCGCCGCCCACCGGCTTGCCCGACGCGAGCGACGTCACCCACACGAGCCCCGACGCCGGCCCCGACTGGATGAGCACGCCGAGGTCGGTGACGTTGGCGAGCACCCGGTGCGTGGTGCGCGTGCGCCACGGCTCCTTGGGGTCGACCTTGAGCTCGGGCGAGCGCACGTCGGCGAGGTACACGCCGCGCGTGCCGCTGCGCGCGCCGCACGTCGCGGCCAGGTCGACGTCGTCGAGGTGCCACTTGTTCTTGGCGCCGACGACCGCCATCGGCTGCGTGCGCGCGGCGAGCCCGAGCTTCTTCCACGCGATCGGCCTGGTGTCGTCGGAGCCGCCCCAGGGGTCGTAGTTCATGTCGGTGGTGAGCACCTCGACGAGCTTGGCCGCCGGGATCGCGGCGCACTCGATGTCGTAGCGCGACACGTTGCGCGACCAGATCGGGTAGCCCTTCGCCGACGCCTCGAGCGCGTAGATGCCGCGCTCCATCGAGATGCGCGGCCGCGCGTCGCCGGTGCGGAACGTGTGCTCGAACGGCGCGGTCAGGTGCTGGCCGTAGCCGTCGGCGAGGTCCTTCACCTCGATGCGGTACTCGGTCTCGACGTCGAGGTCGGTCGTCACCCGGTAGCGCGTGCCGCCGCCGTCGAGCCAGCCGAGGTCGAGCCCCGGGATCTTCGGCTCCGACGTGATCGCCTTGCGCGCGGCCTCGAGCGGCACCGGCGTCGAGAACACGACCTCGAGCGACACCTCGTCGGCCGCGACGTCCCAGCCGCCCGGCGTCACCCGCTTGACGAACAGGTTCGAGCGCGTGCGCACCGCGAGCGACCACGGCTCGGGCAGCGCGGCGTCACCGCCGACCGGCACGAGGCCGGCGCAGCGCAGCGTGTACGCCGCGTCGGGGTCGAGCGCCTGCTGCGGCTTGACCGTGATGTCGGTGCCCGCCTCGCCCGGCGTCTGCGCGACCAGCGCGATCGTGCCGCGCAACCCGGTGAGCGCGCACGCGCCGGCGACGTCGGCGGCCGCCACCTTGTGGTTGAAGCCGATGCGCCACGCGCCGTCGACGGGTAGCGCCTCGGCGTCCGCGCCCGCGATGCCCTCGACCTCGAGCGGCTGGTGCACGAACGCGAAGTGGAAGCCGCCCGTGCGGCGCGCGAGCTCGCCGGCGAGCGCGACGCGGTAGCGCGTCGACGGGGCGAGCGGCTCGCTCGGCTCGATGACGAGCGTGTAGCGATCGCGCCAGCGCCCGGTCCACGGCACCGCCGGCGTCAGGGTCACCGTCGCGGGATCGACCGCCGTGCCCACCTGCACGTCCTCGACCACCGGCTGGTCGAAGCTGACCTCGATCGGTGTGGCCTCGCCCGCGGTGCGGGAGGGCGAGAAGGTGGTGACGGTCAGATCGGGTCGCTGCCCCGAGCCGCAGCCGCCGACGGCCAGGAGCAAACACACGAGACGGTGCCGCATCATTTGATCGCGCGTGTTTTGCAAGCCGGGCGCCACCGCCGAGATCGACGCGATCTCCTGCGGTGGCGCCAGGTTGCGCCGCGATCACACACCCTGTGCGCGGCCGGACACGGACCCGCGTGGGTGGAAGGCCGCAGTTGTGCAGACCGATGGCGCTAGATGTGCGTGTAACCTCTTCATCGTGCGGGCTCGCGCCGCCATCCTCGCGTTCGGGATCGCGCTGGTGATCGTGTGTCCGCGCGCCGACGCGGCCTCGACCGGCGCCGCGCTCTTCATCGGCAACACGCCGGCCCCGTGGGTCGACAACGCGGTCGAGATCGACGTCCGGATGGGCGTCGCGCACGGCGTCGTCACCCAGACGTTCCGCAACACGACCGACCGCGCCGCCGAGGCGGTGTACGTCTTCCCGCTGCCGACCGGCGCCGCCGTCACCGCGATGCGCGTCGCCGTCGACGGCCGCACGATCCAGGCGACGATCCTGCCGCGGCCCGCGGCGCAGCACGCGTACGAGGCCGCCGTGCAGGGCGGCAAGGCGGCGGCGCTGACCGAGCG
>JAIOII010001164.1 GCA_019912685.1 Kofleriaceae bacterium | reverse complement strand
CGTGGGAGGCGCGGCGCGCCGAGCTCGCCGCGCTGTGGGCGCCGGTCGAGACCGCGGGCGACGAGCTCGCGCTCTCGACCGAGACCATCGCCGGGCGCGCGGTGATCGCGATCGACGCGACCCGCACGGTCGACGACGAGGTGCGCCACACGTACCAGCTGCACTGGAACGACGGCGCGACGCAGCTCCACGCCGTGTGCGAGGCGGCGGCGTGCGCGGGTGCGGCGGGCGCGGCGCTCGGCGCCTACCTCGACGTGCTCACGCGTTGAGCCACCAGACGGCGCCGGTGAGCGCCGCCAGGTAGCCGAGCCACGCGGTCGAGACGAACATCATGACGCCGGCGAAGAGCGACACCCGGCCGAACGCGAACATCGCGGCCGTGCCGGTGACGACGACGGTGCCGATCACGAGGAACGACGTGCCGAGCGAGTGCGAGCCGAAGAAGATCGGCGTCCACACGAACGCGAGCACGAGCTCGCAGGCGAACCAGCCGAGCGCCGCCGACGTGAGGATCGTCGGCGGCTGGCGCCACACCATCCACGCCGCCGTGCCGATGAGCGAGAAGGCTCCGATCGAGGCAGGCACGATCACCCATGGCTCGGGCGCCCACCATGGCTGGGCCAGCGACAGGTAGTACGCGGCCTCGCCGGCGACGACGGGGAGCAACACCGCCAGGTTGCAGAGCGCGATCATGCTCACCAGCACGGCGGCGCTGGCGACGCGACCCGGATGGTCGAGCGAGCGCAGATCCGCAAGGAATTCGTCTTCGTAGAAGTCGACCGCGCGAGCGTCCATGAGCGGGACGTTGCTGCAGGCGCGATGCCATCTCATCCTCGCGAATCGACGAGCGGGCGATGTGCGAACCGGGCCCGATGTGCGCGCGCGCTCGCCCGCCGCGAGCGCGATCACAGGGCGACGCGGAAGCCCACGTTCTCGAGGCGATAGGTCGGCGGGAAGCTCGAGCGCGCGTACGTGCGTAGCGCACGCGCGTCGTACGCCCAGGAGCCGCCGCGCACGACGCACGGCGCGCTGCCGGGCTGGATCGTGTTGCGCGGGTTGCGCTCGGGGCCGTGCAGGTAGAAGCCGTCGTCGTAGACGTCCTCGCACCACTCGAAGACGTTGCCCGCCATCCCGAGGATCCCGTAGGACGACGCGCCGCGCGGGAAGGCGTCGACCGGCGCGGTGCCGCCGCCACGCAGCGTGCCGAAGCTCGCGTGCTCGGTCGTCGGTTCGTCGCGCCCCCACGGATACTTGTTGCCCTCGGTGCCGCGCGCCGCCTTCTCCCACTCCGCCTCGCTCGGCAACCGGCGCGCCGCCCAGCGGCAGTACGCGCGCGCGTCGAGCCACGACACGAACACGACCGGATGATCGGCGAGCTCGGGCGGCAACCTCCCGCCACGGAGATGATGGAGGAAGCGGCCGGCCTCGGCGTCGCGCGGGCGGTAGCCGGTGACCTCGACGAACTGCAGGAACTGGCGGTTCGTGACCGCGCAGCGCGCGAGGTAGAAGCGATCGAGCAAGACGGTGCGCCGGTTGGGGCCCATCTGGAAGGCGCCGCCGGGCACGAGGTGCATCTCGTTGCCGTCGTCCTCGACGACGACGCGTGGGACCTCGGCCTCGCTCTCGACGCGCGCCGGCGTGACGTCGACGAGCGATGCGTCGAGCGCGGCGGCGAACGCGGCGCACGACGCCGGGCGATCGCGGCGATCCTTGGCCAGCGCCTGCAGCATGATCGCCTCGAGCGCCGGCGGCAGGTGCGGCCGGTAGTGCGACGGCGGCTCGGGCGGCTGGCCGACGTGCGCCATCATGAGCGCGAAGTGGTTGTTGCCCTCGAACGGGCAGCGGCCGGTGACGGCGCGGTAGAGCGTGACGCCGATCGAGTAGATGTCGCTCCGGTGGTCGACGTCCTGCGGCGCCTGCGCCTGCTCGGGTGACATGTAGCGGCACGTGCCGAGGAGCGCGCCGGTCACCGTGTACGTCGTGCCCTCGAGGATCTTGGCGATGCCGAAGTCGACGATCTTGGGGATGGGCCCGCTGTCCTCGAGGCGGAGCAGCACGTTCTGCGGCTTGAGATCGCGGTGGATGATGCCGAGCTCGTGGGCCTCGGCCATCGCGGCGAGCACGCCGGCGAAGATGTGGCGCACGTCGTCGTAGGGCAGCTTGCCGCCCCAGCGCTCGATGTAGTCCTCGAGCGTCGGGCCCTCGACGTACTCCATGACGAACGCGAGCAGGTCCTCGTGCTCGAGGATGTCGTGCACGCGCGCGACGTGGCGGTGGTTCCACCCGAGCATGAGCTGCGCCTCGCGCGCGAAGCGGCGGCGGATCTCGTGGTCGCCCATGAGGCTGCCGTGCAGCGCCTTCACCGCGACGGTGCGGTCCTTGTCGAGGTCGTGGCCGCGGTAGACGACGCCCATGCCGCCCTCGCCGATGACGCCGTCGATGCGGTAGCGCCGCGTGAGCTGCGTGCCGGGCGCGATGAGGCGCGGCGGCAGGAACGGCGTCGGGCGCGCGGCCGGATCGGTCGGCGTGTGGTCGAGGGTCGACGAGGTGCGCGTGAAGGAGGTGAAGCTGCCGAGCGCGACCGGCGTCGCCGACCGTCCGCATCCCGGACAGAAGCGCGCCCGCGGCGGCAGGCTCTCGCCGCAGGCCGGGCACCGTCCGGGCAGGTCGGTGGTCATGGGTGGCCGACTGTAGCCCGGGTCCTCGCGCCTGCGACGTCATGCCGCGGTCCGACGTCTCCGTGTTCATCATCTGATGCCCCGATGCGCGCCCTCGACCGCCTGTGTCTGATCCTGGGCATCCTGGTGGCCCTGTCGCTCTTCGCAATGATGGCGTTTGGCCACGTTCCGCCGTGAGCGGCGGGTGGTCCAGGGCTTGCTGATCAGGCGAGCGTGTCTCGCTCGTCTGCCGCGCTCGCCCTGACCATTGCCACCCTGGTGTCGGCGTTTGCCACGTCGGCTTTCGCCGACGACATGCGCACCGACCTCGGGTCGCGCGTCGACGGTGATGCCGCCGCCGGGCGCAGCTACTTCGCGCCGACCGCGTTGACGGGCGCCGAGGGGAGTGGCGCCGTGAGCGTGCGCGCGCCGCTCTATCCGGCGATCGCCGGCTCGCTCTCGTATGCCGTGACGGACAACTTCGAGGTGTTCGTCGGCGGCGGCGCGGCGATCGTGATCGAGGACGAGAGCAACAACCCCAACCGGCTGCTCGGCGGCGGCTTCAAGGTCCAGGCGCTGCGCACGCCGCGCGCGGCGCTCGCCCTCAGCGCGAGCGTCTACCGGCGGCCGGCGTACTTCCACACCGATCCCTTCGACGACGGGTGGCACGTGGACGCGCTCGTCCTCGGCGCGTTCGGCGGCGTCGCGACGGCGTGCCTCGACGATCGCTGCGCCGTCATCGCCAGCGCCCACGCGCACGTCCTCCCCGAGATCGCGGGCGGCGACCAGACGCGGCTCTGGGGCGGCGGCTCGCTGGTCGCCGGCCGGGGCAAGTCACGCCTCGTCCTCGACGCGACGGCGGGCACGGATGACGGCGAGCTCGGCTTCCTCGGCTACGCCGGCTATCGCGCCGCGCGCAGGTCGGTCTCGTTCGACGCCGGCGTGCTCGTCGCGGCGTCCGTCAGCGAGGTCATCCCCTGGCCGACGCTCGGCCTGTCGGTCGGCTTCTGACGCCTACGCGCGCGTCACGGGGCGCCGCCGGGCGCCTGGGCCGGCGCGGCTTCCTCGCCGACCGGCGTCACGTTCGAGCGGTCGACGCGGAGCGACGCGCGCAGCGGCACCTCGCCGGCGAGGCGGTCGGGGAAGCGGCCCATGACGGTCACCATCACCGTGTTGCGCACGTACGAGAGCACCTCCATCGCCGCGCTCTCGTCGGCGTTCTGGCGCAGGTGCTGGGCCCGCAGCGAGACGGTCACGCCGTCGCGGGGCGCGTAGTTGACGGCGACGTCGCCGGCGAAGATGTCGAAGCCGCTCTCGATGTCGCCGGTGCCCGTGTCGATGAGGCGCGAGCGCTGCGCGCCGAGCGTCCCCTGCACGCTCAGCTTGGGCCGGTGCGGATCGTCGGTGAGCCACGGCAGCGGCAGCCACGCGTTCACGATCGCCGAGTCGGTGATCGTGTTCTGCGCGAGGTAGAGGTTGGGCGCGACCGCGCGGCGGATCGCGAGGCCGGCGCTGCCCCAGTTGGGGAAGTAGCCGACCTGCGCGCCGATCGTCGGCTGGATGACGAGCTCGTTGCCCTCGTCGAGCGGGATGATGCTCGTCACGCCGCCGTCGATCATCGACGTCCAGCGCGGACCGAAGTCGCGGCGCCACGAGAGCGTCGTGCTCGCGTTGACCTGATCGGTCGCCTCGATCGGCGCCATCTCGGCGACGCGCTCGAGCGTGACGTACGCGGTCGCGAGCTGCAGCGACGCCGCCGAGTACTGCCAGGAGCGGTCGACGCCACCGGTGGCGCCGATCTCGATGCCGTCGGTCTCGGTCCCGAGGCCGTCGGTGGTCGTGAAGCGGCGCGCGCGGAGGCCCTGGGTGAGCCGCAGCTCGCGGGTCGCGGTGTAGTTGAGGTTCTCGCCGACGTCGATCGAGACGAAGCTCGAGGTCCCGCCGGGCTGGACGATCAGCGTGCCGTCGGACGCGGTCTGGCGCGTGGCGAGCGCGTTGAGGTCGCCGGTCGAGAACAGCGCCGCCACCCCGAGCTCGCTCTTCGGCGAGGTGATGAAGAAACCGCGCCAGCCGGCGATGTGCTGCAGCGACCACGCCTCGGTGTGGTCGGTGTAGACGTTGGCCTCGATGTCGTACGAGAGGTTGTGCACCGAGCGCGGCGTCTCGTAGGACACGAGCACGCCCGGCCGGAGCTGGTGGTAGAGCTCGGCCTCGTACGCGGGGCGGTCCGGGCTGGGCTCCTCGGGCACCGAGTACAGGTTGTCGGTCCAGATCGTCTGCGCCGACCCGACCACGTGCACGCTGTAGCCGCCCGCGCGCGCGGCGCCACCGACCAGAGCGAGCGCCAGGCTCGCCGCCAGAACGTCACGAACTCTCACGCGAACCACAGTCCGACGACGCTAGCACGGCTCGCGCGGCGGCGCGGTCGCGATCGGCTACCGCTCGCGCTCGCGCTCGCGGGCAGCGCGGCGGCGCGCCCAGCCGCGGTAGATCCAGAGCAGCAGCATGGCGCCGAGCACGGAGGCGAAGACGCCGGCCGGCTCGCTCTGCGCATACCAGCCGCCGGCGACGCCGATCAGGTGCGCGACGACGGAGCCGAGCACGCCGAGGAGCGACGTCACGAGGAGGCCGGACGGACCACGCCCCGGCATCAGCAGGCGCGCGAAGGCGCCCACGATGAGACCGACGAACAGGATCCAGAGGATGTACATCCCGATCCTGTAATCACGATCGGCGGCTTCGCCAGTACCATGGCGCGGTGAGGCTCCCGACCGCAATGATCTTCGGCCTGATCGTCGGCTGCGCGAAGCCAGCGCCGCCGGCGGCCCCGCAACCCACCGCCGCGCCTTCGACGACGCCGAGCGCGGCGTGCGCGACGCCCGAGCACCGGCAGCTCGACTTCTGGATCGGCGACTGGGACGTCACGATCCGCGCGCGCGCGGCGCCCGACAAGGACGCGTGGGCCGAGGCGAAGGGCACGCAGCGCATCGAGGCGATCCTCGGCGGCTGCGCGATCAGCGAGACCTTCACGGCCGAAGGCCCGCAGACGCCGTGGGCCGGCCGCAGCTACTCGTCGTGGCAGCCGCAGAAGAAGGCGTGGCGCCAGACCTGGGTCGACGACCAGGGCAGCTACCTCGCGTTCACCGGCGGCGTCGAGGACAGCGTCTTCACGCTCCACGGCGAGCCCCGCACCGTGGGCGACAAGACCATCGAGATGCGCATGGTCTTCCTCGACGTCACCGCCACGTCGCTCCGCTGGGAGTGGCAGCGCACCGAGGACGGCCGCGCCACCTGGCTGCCGATGATGGTGATCGACTACCGCAAGCGGTGACGCGCCTGCGGCTCAGCCGGACTTGCGCTTGGCCTTCGGCGCGGGCGCGGCGCCGACGAAGGCGGCGAGGTGCTCGCCGGTCAACGTCGAGCGCGCGGCGACGAGGTCGGCGGGCGTGCCTTCGAAGACGACGCGGCCGCCGTCGTGGCCGGCGCCGGGGCCGAGGTCGATGATCCAGTCGGCGTGCGCCATCACGGCCTGGTGGTGCTCGATCACGATGACCGACTTGCCGGCGTCGACCAGGCGATCGAGGAGCGCGAGCAGCTGCTGGAGGTCGGCGAGGTGGAGGCCGGTGGTCGGCTCGTCGAGGACGTAGATGCCGCCCTCGTCGCCCATGTGCGTCGCGAGCTTGAGGCGCTGGCGCTCGCCGCCCGAGAGCGTGGGCAGCGGCTGGCCGAGGCGCAGGTAGCCGAGGCCGACGTCGGCCAGGCGCGCGAGGATCGCGTGCGCCGCCGGCGTGTGCGCCTTGCCGGCGCCGCCGGCGCCGAAGAACGCGACCGCCTCCTCGACCGACAGGTCGAGCACCTCGGCGATGTTGCGTCCGCCGAGCCGGTACTCGAGCACCGACGCCTGGAAGCGCTTGCCCTCGCAGTCCTCGCAGACCGACGTGACGCCGGCCATCATGCCGAGGTCGGTGTAGATGACGCCCGCGCCGTTGCACGTCGGGCACGCGCCCTCGGAGTTGGCGGAGAACAGCGCGGGCTTCACGCCGCTGGCCTTGGCGAACGCGGCGCGGATCGGATCGAGGAGGCCGGTGTACGTCGCTGGGTTGCTGCGCCGCGAGCCGTGGATCGGCGTCTGGTCGATCGCGACGACGCCGTCCTGCTTCGACACCGAGCCGTGGACGAGCGAGCTCTTGCCCGACCCGGCGACGCCGGTCACCACGACCAGCACGCCGAGCGGGATGTCGACGTCGACGTTCTTGAGGTTGTGCGTCCTCGCGCCGCGCACCTTCAGGGCGCCCGACGGCTTCCGCACCGTCGGCTTGAGCGCCGCCCGGTCGCTCAGGTGGCGCCCGGTGAGCGTGGCGCTGGCGCGCAGGCCGTCGACCGGGCCCTCGTAGACGATCTCGCCACCGGCCGAGCCGGCGCGCGGGCCGAGGTCGATGACGTGGTCGGCGATCGCGATCACCTGCGGCTTGTGCTCGACGACGAGCACGGTGTTGCCCTTGTCGCGCAGGCGCAGGAGCAGCTCGTTCATGCGCTGGATGTCGTGCGGGTGGAGCCCGATCGTCGGTTCGTCGAAGACGTAGGTCACGTCGGTGAGCGCCGACCCGAGGTGGCGGATCATCTTCGTGCGCTGCGCCTCGCCCTCCGACAGCGTGCCCGACGGGCGGTCGAGGCTGAGGTAGCCGAGCCCGATCTCGACGAACGAGTCGAGGGTGTGGCGCAGGGCCCCGAGGAGCGGCGCGACCGACGGCTCGTCGAGGTCGCGCACCCACGCGGCGAGCTCGTCGATCTGCATCGCGCTGGCGTCGGCGATGGTCAGCTTCTTGATCTTCGACGAGCGGGCCGCCTCGTTGAGGCGCGTGCCCCCGCAGTCGGGGCACGTCGTGAACGTGACCGCGCGCTCGACGAAGGCGCGGATGTGCGGCTGCATCGCCTCCTTGTCCTTCGACAGCATCGACTTCTGGATGCGCGAGACCAGGCCCTCGTGGGTGAGGTTCGCGCCCGCGAGCTTCACCTTGGTCGGCTCCTGGTGGAGGAACTGCTCGCGCTCCTTCTTCGTGTACTTCTTGATCGGCTTCTTCGGGTCGAGGCCGGCGGCGGCGAACATGCGCACGTACCAGCCGTCGGCGGTGAAGCCGGGGACGGTGATCGCGCCCTCGTCGAGCGACTTCGACTCGTCGAACAGCTGGGTCAGGTCGATGTCGTTGACCGAGCCCATGCCCTCGCAGCGCGGGCACATGCCGCCGTAGAAGACGAGGTCGCGCACCACGACCTTCTGCCCCTTGCCCTTCTCGACGGTCATCGCCCCGCTCGCCTTGCGCGCCGGCACGTTGAACGAGAACGCCGTCGGCGGCCCGACGTGCGGCTTGCCGACGCGGCTCCACAGGACGCGCAGCATCGCGCTGGCGTCGGTCACCGTGCCGACGGTCGAGCGCGCGTTGGCGCCCATCCGCTCCTGGTCGACGATGATCGCGGTCGTCAGCCCTTCCAGCACGTCGACGTCGGGCCGCGACTGCGTCGGCATGAAGCCCTGCAGGAACGCGCTGTACGTCTCGTTGATGAGGCGCTGCGACTCGGCGGCGATCGTGCCGAACACGAGCGACGACTTGCCCGATCCCGACACGCCGGTGAACACGGTGAGGCGCCGCTTGGGGATCGCGACGCTCACGTCCTTCAGGTTGTTCTCGCGCGCGCCCTGCACGCGGATGAGGTCGTGGCGGTCGGCGGGATGCTCGCGGGAGGCGGTCGTTCGGCTCACGTTGACAGTGTACTAGAGTCCTAGTACAAAGAGCCATGGCGAGGACGACGAGTTTCACGCTCGGGGAAGAGCTGGAGGAGTTCGTGCGGGAGAAGGTCGACAGCGGCGCGTTCGCCTCCGCGAGCGAGGTGCTGCGTGAGGCCCTGCGTCGCATGGCCGACGAGGAACGCAAGGAGCGAGCGCTGCTGAACGCGCTCGATGCCGGCTTGGCGAGCGGACGCGCCAGACCCGGCGGCTGGAGCCGCGTCGACGCGAAAGTCCGAGCGAGGGTCAGGGCGAAGGTCGGGCGCGCGCAGGCGAAGCGCTGACGATGGTCCACTACACCGAAGCGGCGGAGAACGACCTCTTCGAGATCGGCATCTACACGTGGACCGAGTGGGGCGAGGAACAGTACGTCAAGTACATGGCGCTCCTGCGCGAGACCTGTGAGGACATCATTCCGCGCAAGCATCGCTTCGCACGGGCCGTACCGAAGCGGCCCGGGCTGCTGCGGTGGCGTTGCGAGCGGCACGTGATCTATTTCCGCAAGGCCGAAGACGGGTTCGAGATCGTGCGCGTACTTCACGATCGAATGCTGCCGTCGAAGCACCTCTGACGTGATGCTGCGGGTCGGCTACGGCGGCGGGACGACTTCGGTCGTGGCCGCCTGACACGCGGCCGTCACCTCGGCTGTGAGATCGTCGTCCAGCCAGCCACGGAGACACCGGTAGCCGTCCTCGTCCGCGCCGAGCCACACGTCGCCGCCCTCGTGCGCCATCCCCCCCGCGGTGACCGCCAGGGGTTTGCGCAGCGTCAACGAGTACGCAGCCGAGCTCGCGTCGAGCTCGATCGCGGCGAATGACGCGACGTTCGCCGCGATCTCGGACGCCTGGATCACCTCACCACGCAGCTCCGCCGACTGGCGCAGCCCGTCCTCCGCGTAGATGCGCAGCATGCGCCCGGCCTCACCGTGACAGTCGAGGCTCCCGCAGCCGTAGCCGACGTAGCGTTGCACGCTGGCGGCGTAGAACGCGAGATCGAGCGCAGGCACCGGCTCACCGTCGATGGTCGTGTCGGTGCATCCACCGCCGGCCAGCGCCGCAGCGGCGAGCAGCGCCGCCGACCCGGCGAGCCGCCGCCTCACGGGACCTCCTCGAACAGATAGACCCGCCCCACGGAGTCGGCGCCGGGTGCGGCGCCATGGCAGTGCGCGCAGCTGCCGTTCCGGTGGATCTTGGTCCTCATCTCCTGCTCGTCCGTCCCCGCGCGGATCGTCACGCGCAGCGGGAAGGCCGGCTCGAACGGGATCGTGACCCAGCCGGGCTCGCGGTCGCGCTGGACGTTCGAGCCCGTGTCCACCTGCACCATGAAGTTGCCCACTGCGTTGCTGATCGCGGCGAAGTCCCGGTCCTCGGCGTCGGTGATCGAGACCGTCACGCCCTCGAGACCGTCGTTCTCGTCGTCGGCGATGCCGGGGTAGACCGTCCCGGCGACGGCGAAACGAACCTGCCCCGGCGGCCCGGGAAAGTGGTCGGGGCCGTGACACAGGAGACACGGCTGACCCGGTCGATGCTCCTCGTCGCCGTCGTCGTAGTCGCCCTGGACCGCGGGGTCATCGAGCTGCGGTGGGTCGGACAGACAGCCCGCCACGAGCGCGGCGCCCGCGCCCACGACGATGCACCGTCGCTTCAGAACGTCCATCGTCCCCCCCCTGGACGATCAACGCCGTCCGCTGATCGAGGTAGAGGAACTCGAGATATCGCGAGTACATGCCCGCGACCTCGAGGTACGCGTGCACGGACGTCGCGGCGAATTCGCCCCGGACCGCGGAGTAGCTCTGCCACATCCCCGACAGCGAGCGATCCGCCGTGCGCAAGCTCGGGATCTGTCCCGACTCGACCTCGTACGTGCGTCGCCAGAAGTCCGAGGAGGTCTGGAGATGAAACCGCGTCCATCCCGACAGCAACCACCGCGACGAGAGTTGCTTGGCCCAGCCCGCCTCGACGGTGTGCGCCCACATGCCCCACGAATCCGTGTACAGGCGGTAGTCCAGCCGCACCGAGCTGTCGATGCGGCGGAGGAAGCGCAGCCCTCGCACCGCCAGCGCGTGGCGATAGCGCTGGTCGGGAACCTGCTCGCTCGGCCGTTCCGGAAGACGGAACTGATCGAAGTTACCGAGGCCGAGCTCGACCCCCTGGCCCGCCAGCGCCGCCTCGGTCCCCATCGCGAACAGCGGCACGCTGCGGTAGGGCTTCTCCATGTAGCCGTTCGCGGCGACGAGCGAGTACACCCCGCGCACCAGCGTGTTGCGACCGAGGGTCTGGGTCAGCGATAGCTCACCGCTGTGGATCACCAGGCGCTCGGAGAAGACGTCCGCGGGCGTGCCCGTACGACCGATCCGGTCGAGGGTCAGCTCGTAGCGGCCGGCAGCGACGCTGTCGGGCGTGCCCAGCTCCACCTGGCCCGTGATCGCCGCGGCGTGGGAGACGTAGTCCGGCTCGTGGGAGTAGCGGTAGCTCGCCCCCGGCAGCCACCTGCCCATCGCCTTGGCCGCGGCGAGGTTGACCTCGTGTCGTACCTCGGAGAAGCGATAGCTGGCGCTCGAGACGACGTCCACCGACGCGGCGGTGATGGCATCGACGGTGTAGCGAGCCGACACCGCGCTGCCTTCGTCGTCGAAGCCGTGGGCGACCGACACCTGCGGACTGAACACCAGCACGCTGTCCGAGTCCGAGTAGAAGAGGAAGTCGGTCCGGGCCTCGGTGCCGGAGATCGGCTCCTCCGCCAGCGCGAGGGAGGACGCGCCTACCATCGCGACGGCCCACGCGACCGCGGTCAGTTGCAGCCGCATCCGCCTCCCCCACCGCCGAAGCCGCCGACCGCACCCTCGCGCGTCGACAGGACGTGATGGCGAAGGGCCTCTCGACCGCTGTCACCGTCCGGCACCATCTCGGGACGCGCAAGGTTTTCACGCTGCCAGGGCCTGGTGCGCGCACACCCGGTCGCCAGGAACGCTCCGAGGACGAGCACCCCGACGAGGATGCGCGCACGAGCGAGGCCCCGGGACGCGAGGCTCGTATGGGAAAACAACAGCTCCTCCTGTCGATGGCGATCCGGTCGCGTCGATCAGGATGGTCACGATCACGGACAATGGCCAGCGCAGTTCGTTCTGGTCTGCGTAGCGATTTGTCGCGACCGTCGACGGCGGCGACCGACGCGCCCTGCGTCTCGCAGATTCTGCGCGCGATCGTCGGACGCGCCGCGATGAAGCGGTTCCCGTACGTCGTCGCATCGGAGGCTGACGAACGCTCGTGCTCGCTGCGAGTCAGCTGGCTCCGGTGGAGGGACTCGAACCCTCGGCGCGGAGCGCCTCCTTCATGATCTTGCCGCTCTCGTTCTTGGGCAGCACGTCGCGGAGGTCGAAGTCGCCGGGGATCTTGTAGGCGGGGAGGCGCTCCTTGAGGAACAGGCCGAGCGCGTTGGCGTCGAGGGTGCCGGCGGTCTTGGGGACGACGAAGGCGCGCAGGCGATCGCCGAGGAGCTCGTCGGGGATGCCGATGACGGCGCACTCGTGGACCGCGGGGTGCTCGAGGATCGCGTCCTCGATCTCCCTCGCGGCGACGCGGTGACCGCCGACCTTGAGCATGTCGCGCGCGCGGCCGACGAGCCAGAGGCGGCCGGCGGCGTCCTTGCGCGCGAGGTCGCCGGTGCGGTAGCCGTGCGGGCCGAGGACGCGCGCGGTCTCGTCGGGGTCGCGCCAGTAGCCCTGCATGATGTTGTCGCCGCGCGCGAACAGCTCGCCGACCTCGTCGTCCTCACACGGCGTGCCGTCGCCGCGGCGCACGGTGAGCTCGACGCCGGGGATGGCGCGGCCGATCGAGCCGACGCAGTCGGGGAGCTCGGCGGGAGGCACGTACGAGAGGCGCGCCGAGGCCTCGGTGGCGCCGTACATGACGACGAGGCGGCGCGGCGCGATCGCGTCCATCACCTGGCGGGTGAGCGCCGGGCTCATGCCGCCGCCGGCCTGGGTCGCCCACGCCAGCGAGGCGAGCTCGCCGCGCGCGAGGCGGTCGGCGAACGTCGAGCGGTTCATGAGGATCGCGTACGTCGAGGGCACGCCGGCGACGCCTGTGCAGCGCTCGCGCTCCAGCGTGTCGAGCGCGACGTTCGGGTACTGGAAGCGGTTCTCGACGACGACGGTGCCGCCTGACGCGAACGTCATGTGCAGGAGCGAGAGGCCGTAGACGTAGTAGAAGGGGAGGAGGACGAGCGTGCGGTCGGCGGGCGTGAGCTCGAGGTAGGAGACGATCGAGCGGACGTTGGCGACGATGTTCCGGTGGGTGAGGACGGCGCCGCGCGGGCGGCCGGTCGAGCCCGACGTGTAGATGATCGCGGCGGGGTCGGTGTCGGCGATGAGTAGCGCGTCCTTCGACTCGGGCTCGCTCGCGCTCGCACCTCGCTCAGGACGAACGGGATGGATCGCGACGTCCGCGAGCAGGGGCCGTGCAGCGTTCAGGACGCGGTCGAAGCGCGGGCCGTGTAACAGGACGCGGGCGCCGGCATCTGTCACGTAGTGAGCCAGGCTGTGTGGATCGGCCGCCGTGTTGAGCGGCACCGCGATCGCGCCGGCGGCGAGCGCGCCGAACCACGCCGCGATCCACTCGAGGCCGTTGTGGGCGAGGATCGCGACGCGGTCGCCCTTTGCCACACCGAGCGACGCGAGCTGCGCCGTGACCGCGGCGGCCGCATCCGCGACCTGCGCGTACCCGAGGCGTACCCCACCGGGATCGTGTGTAACCAGGGCGGGGGAATCCGGCGTCCGTGCGGCAGCTTGCGTCAGGAACTGGTGGACCAGCGTCACGGTCACGACGTGAGAGTCCCACGCGTGGAACGATGAGATCCACGTCCCGGGCGTTCTTCAGACGTACTTCATACCAAGGTTGTCAGAACCATCATGTCCCGCCCCCTCCTCGACCGCCTCTTCCTCCACAACCGCCGAGCCCTCCTCCTGCGCTCCCTGGGCGTGACGACGTGGCCGATCATCCGGCTGCGCGCTTCGCCTTCGGCCCGATGATCAGGTACGTCGACATCAGGCCCTTGCCCTTGACGTCGACCTGACGCGGCGGCTCGAAGTCGTAGTCGGCGACGAGCAGCTCGTGGGTCGTCGAGGTCACGTGGACGCGGCCCGGCACGCCGCTCGACTCCATGCGGCTCGCCGTGTTCACCGTGTCGCCCCACAGGTCGTAGATGAACTTCTTGGTGCCGATGACGCCGGCCACGACCGAGCCCGAGTGGAGGCCGACGCGGATCGTGAGCTCGCCGCCGACCCGCGCGGCGTACGCGGCGATCGCGTCGAGCATGTCGAGCGCCATCCGCGCCATCGCCTGGGCGTGATCGGCGCGCGGCTCGGGGATGCCCGAGACGACCATGTACGCGTCGCCGATCGTCTTGATCTTCTCGAGGTGGTGCTCCTCGGCGAGCCGGTCGAACGCGCTGAACAGCTCGTTCAGCATCGACACCAGCGCCTCCGGCGACGTGCGCGACGACAGCGCGGTGAAGCCGACGATGTCGGCGAAGAGCACGGTCACGTGATCGAAGCGGTCGACGATCACGCCCTCGCCCTGCTTCAGGCGATCGGCGATCGGTGACGGCAGGACGTTGAGGAGCAGCCGCTCCGAGGTCTGCTTCTCCTGCTCGAGCTCGCTCGTGCGCTCGGCGACGAGGTGCTCGAGGTTCTCGCTGTGCGCCTGGATCGTCTCGGCCATGATGTTGAAGCTCTTGCCGAGCTGGCCGATCTCGTCCTTGGTCGCGACGTGCGTGCGCGCGCGGAAGTCCTTGTGGGCGAAGCGCTCGACGGTCTCCGAGAGCGCGATGATCGAGCGCGTGAGCAGCGTGCCCATGACGATCGACACGACCAGCGCGAGCGCGATCACGGCGAGCGACACCTTGATCGCCAGGCCGCCGGCCTCGTCGAGCGCGGCGCGCATGTCCTCGTCGGTGATGTCGACGCCGAGCACGCCGAGGCAGCGGCCGTCCGGCGCCTTGCCCAGCGGGTAGTACGCCGACACCGAGTGCACCTTGAAGTCGGGGTCGTAGACGAAGTCCTTCTCGAGCACCGACGTGCACTCGCGCAGCGCCAGCGCCAGCGACGGGATCTCCTTCACGTCGTACGGCTGGTTGAAGTGGGAGAGCGGGTCCTCGGTCGTCTGTGCGTTGCCGGCGATCACGTCGGCGTCGACCACGAAGCGCGGACGAGCGGGATCCTCCGACGGCGCGAGCAGGTACGCGTAGCGGAGGAGGCGGCGCTCGGCGTCGCGGATCGCGTTCAGCTGATCGGAGATGCGCCGGTAGTCCGCCGATGCCTCGACGGCGGCGACGTCGGCGTCCGCGACCGACGGGCCCATCGTCGCGGCGAGCCGCACGTACGCGTCGCGATCGATCCCGGCGGCGCCGACGTGCGCGATGTTGCGGAGGCGGGCGCGCAGGTCGTCGCGCAGCTGGCCCTCGATGAACCGGTACAGGAACAGGGCCAGCAACAGGCTGACGACCGTGCTGACCAGGAAGAACGCGACCGTGATCTTGCGCCGCAAGCGCATCCGCTGCGGCCACGGTACCGCGGTCGGCCTTCGCAGTTCCATCTTGACACTATTTGGTGTCACAGTTATCAATGACTCATCACAAGGAGTCACAGATGGCCAACCCCTCTGCCGACCGCTACCGCCGCCTGGGTCAGGAGCTCGACGCCCTGAAGGCGCGCATCCAGCTCCAGCTCGGCGACGCGGACGTCGCCCACATGCGCAAGGTGCAGCGCGTCTCCACCGCCGCCGAGGTCGTCGGCCGCACCCTCCTCCACGTCAGCCTCGATCCGGTCACGTTCACCGCCGGCGTCGCCGCGCTCTGGCTGCACAAGCAGCTCGAGGCGACGGAGATCGGCCACACCGCGCTGCACGGCGCGTTCGACAAGCTGCCGGGCGGCGAGCGCTGGGCCGCCGACGGCTTCCGCTGGGACGTGCCGATCGACGAGGAGTCGTGGCGCTCGGGCCACAACCACAAGCACCACGGCAACACCAACATCGCCGGCAAGGATCCCGACATCCACTTCGGCCCGGTGCGGCTGACGCAGCAGACGCCGCACGCGCCGGTCCACGAGCGCCAGGCCTGGTGGCTCCTGCTCGTCGTGCCGACCTTCGGCTTCGGCATGAACCTGCACTTCACCGGCATGGCCGACCTGTTCGCCGACAACGGGCTCTCGACCCGGCTCGACGTCCTGCCCGACCGCTCGCTCGCGTCGCGGCGCCTCGCCTGGAAGCGCGCGCTGCGCAAGTACGTGCCCTACTACGCCAAGAACTTCGTGTTCTACCCGGCGCTCGCCGGGCCGATGTTCTGGAAGGTGCTCCTCGGCAACCTCCTCGCCGAGACCGCGCGCGACGTGTACTCGGCGGCGACGATCTACTGCGGCCACGTCGGCGGCGACGTCGCGAGCTGGCCCGAGGGCACCAAGGCGCAGAGCCGCGGGGAGTGGTACGCGATGCAGATCGAGGCGACCAACGACTTCGAGGTGCCGCGCTGGGTGTCGATCCTGTGCGGCGGGCTCGATCGCCAGATCGAGCACCACCTGTTCCCGCAGCTGCCGCCCGAGCGGCTGCGTCAGATCGCGCCCGAGGTGAAGGCGATCTGCGAGCGCAACGGCGTCGCGTACAAGACCGGCACCTGGGGCAAGCAGCTGAAGAAGGCCCTGGCCCACATCAAGCGGCTCTCGCGTGACGAGGGACCGCGCGCCGTGCTGCGCGAGGCGGCCTGATGTTGTTATTAACGGCGGGAATGCCGCCGCCCGCGCCGCCGCCGCCGTCCGCCGCGAAGCCCGACGACGACGCGGCGATGACGATCGACGAGCT
Organism: Kofleriaceae bacterium; assembly: GCA_019912685.1. Classification (GTDB taxonomy): domain Bacteria; phylum Myxococcota_A; class Polyangia; order Haliangiales; family Haliangiaceae; genus UBA2376. The sequence continues at coordinate 1,411 of JAIOII010001164.1, read as the reverse complement.
CGCCGCGCACACCGGCGTGCCGACGCGGACGATCCGCTTCTACCAGGCGCGCGGCGCGCTCATGCGCCCCGAGATCCGCGGCCGCGTCGCCTACTACGTCGGCGCGCACGTCGAGCGGCTGCGGCTCATCGCCCAGCTCCAGGATCGCGGCCTGCGCATCGACGCGATCCGCGACGTGGTGGCGGGCATCGATCGCGGCGAGCTCGATCTCGCCGAGTGGCTCGGGCTCGAGCGCGAGGTGCAGGCGCCGTGGGCCGACGATCAGGCGAAGACGGTCGACGAGGACGGGCTCTACGCGCTGGCCGGGTCGCGGCGCCCGGGGCTGGTCGCCGACCTCCTGCGCGCCGGGCTCGTGGAGCGGCGCGACGGCGGCGTGTACCTGGTGCCGAGCCCGGCCTTGCTCGGGATCACGACGAAGCTCGCGGCGAGCGGGATCGACCTCACGATCGCGGTCGAGGCCGGCGAGGTGCTGCGCAAGCACCTCGGGCGCGCGGTGAAGGACCTGGTCGAGCTGTTCGTGAAGCGGATCAAGCACGGCGACGTCGCGTTCGACGATCCGGAGGGCACCTTCGCCAGCCTGCGCCCGCTCGGGACCGAGGCCGTGAAGGTGCTCTTCGCGCGGGAAATGGAGCGCGAGCTACGAAAGCTTCTGGAGTCGGGCGCCGTGAAGGCGCTCCGCGGCCGAAAAAAGCGCCGCTGACCTGTCACGTCGAGCCGCCTGCCGGCTCTACGTCCGCATGCGGGAGCACGACCAGAGAGGTCCGAGCACCTCGGAGGAGCGGGAGCACCGTGGCGTGGCGCCGGGGAAGACGACGCGCACCGAGCGGATCCAGCGCAAGGCGAGCGGGCCGCCGCAGCCCGGCAGCGACGTGAGCGAGCTGGTGCAGCTGACGGCGGGCTCGACGGGCGCGGCGCTGCCCGAGGCGGCGCGCGGGCGGTTCGAGCAGAGCCTCGGCGCGGATCTCTCCGGCGTGCGCGTGCACACCGGCGAGAGCTCGGCGGAGGCGGCCGCCGGCATGGGCGCGCGCGCGTTCGCGACCGGGCAGGACATCCACTTCGCGGCCGGCCAGTACCAGCCCGACGATCCGTTCGGGATGCACCTGCTCGCGCACGAGGTCGCGCACACGGTGCAGCAGGGCAAGGGCGGCGGTGGCGGTGGTGCGCAGACCAAGCTCGAGGTGAGCGATCCGGGCGATGCGCTCGAGCACGAGGCCGATCATGCCGCCGACGCGATGGTGCGCGGCGAGGCGGCGAACGTGAGCGCGGCGGCGCCGGGCGCGTCGCGCAAGGTGCACCGGTTCCTCGACGGCATCGTCGATGCCGTCCAGGGCGTGGTGCAAGACGTCGTGCAGTCGGTCGCCGCGCCGCCGAAGAACGAAGGCGGAGGCGGCGCGGCGACCGGCGGTGCGTC
>JAIOII010001163.1 GCA_019912685.1 Kofleriaceae bacterium | reverse complement strand
GCGCGGTGATCTACCAGACCGGCGTCTGGGGGCGGCGCAAGATCGACTTCGCGCTCGTGCCCGAGGCCGTCGTCGTCGGCCGCGTCGTCCGCGAGGACACCGGCGAGCCGGTCGCGCAGGCCGCGGTCCAGCTCCTCGGCGGCCAGTGGGGCGTCGAGCGCACCGCGAGCCGCGCCACCTTCTCCGGCGCCGACGGCACGTTCCGCATCACCGGCGTCGCGCCCGGGGCGCACGCGCTCGAGGCGCACGCTGCCGGGCTCGCCACCGCGCGCGAGATCTCGGTCGTCGTCGAGGCCGGTCAGACGACCGATCCGATCGAGCTCGTCCTCGAGACGCGCTCGGTCGTGCGCGGCACCGTCACCGACGGGGACGAGCCGGTCGCGGGCGCCGTCGTCACCGCGCGCTCGAGCGATCCGCACCGCCGCTCGGCCGACGCCATCTCACAGCTCGACGGCACGTTCGTGCTCGACCGCGTGCCGCGCGGCCAGGTCCGCTTCGTCGCGCGCCCGCATGCCGTGCGGCGACCGACGACGTTCACGGTCGCCGGGCCCGTGCACGACGGCGTCGTCCTCGAGGTCGACGCGCTCGGCACGATCACCGGCACGGCCACGCGCAAGGGCAGGCCGGTGGCCGGCGCCTGGGTCGAGCTCAACGGCGTCAACTCGTTCGAGCTCGGCCCGGTGCGCGCCGACGGCGACGGCCGCTTCGCCGCGCGCGGGCTGCGCCCGGGCAAGTGGGTCGTGTTCGCGTCGAGCGACCGCGACGGCGCCTTCGGCCGGTTCCCGACCGACGTCGAGCTCGCCGCCGGCGAGACGCGTGACGTCACGGTCGACATGCCGTTCGGCGCCAGCATCTCCGGCACCGTCGTCGATCAGGACGGCGCGCCGGTGCCGAGCGTGAGCGTCGTCTTCCAGCACACCGCGGCCGACGACGTCGGCATCGCCACGACCTCCGCCGACGGTCGCTTCCGCGCCGCGATGATGATCGGCGGCGGCACGTACCGGCCGCGCGTCGGCCTCGGGCCGCGCACGCAGACGCACCTCCAGCCGGCGACCGGCACCGGCTTCCCGCTCGTCACGCTCGCCGACGGCGAGAGCGAGGTCACCGGCGTCGTGCTCTCCGTGCGCCGCGATCGCCTCGCGATCGGCGGCCGCGTCGTCGACGAGGACGGCGCGCCGGTCGCCGATGCTCGCGTCGCCGCCGAGCTGATCACGCCCGGCGTCGAGCCGCACTTCTGGCGCTGGTACCAGCAGGCGAGCACGACCACCGACGTCGACGGCCGCTTCTCGATCCTCGACCTCTCCGCCGGCACGTACGCCATGCAGGCGCGGCGCAGCACCGGCGGGGAGGCGATCGTCGCCGGCATCGCCGCCGGCCGCGACGACGTCACGATCATGCTGCCGTCGGCGGGTTCGATCGAGGGCACGCTCTCCGGGTTCGAGGGGCCGCCTCGCGTGTTCGCGCTGCGCGAGGATTCGCAGGCCGCCGACGCGCCGCTGCGCGGCACGGTCACCGGCACGCGCTTCACGATCCCGTCGCTCGGACCGGGCTCGTACGTCGTGTCGGCGTACACCGACGCCGAGGTCGCGACCGCGCGCGTGCAAGTCCGGCCCGGCGCCGCGACGCCGGTGACGCTCGCCGGCGGCGGCTCGGGCAGCATCACCGGCCGCGTGCGCGACTTCCACAGCGGCGCGCCCGTCACGAGCGTTCACTGCACGGTGCACGCGCGCGTCGGCGACGCGCGCACGAGCGGGGCGATCGGCGGCGGCGACGTGAGCGACGCGCGCGGTGCGTTCGAGCTGTCCCCGGTCGCCGCCGGCGACGTCGCGATCTCGTGCTGGATGCCGGGTTCGTCGTACAGCGACGGCCTGCGCCTCGTCACGCTCGCGCCGTCCGGTCGACTCGAGGTCGACGTACCGATCGTGCGCATCCGCGAGGATCCGACCCGTCCGATCGGCGGCATCGGCGCCGACTTCGATCCGCAGTCACTCGTGCCGCGGCTCTATCGCGTGCTGCCGCGCGGTCCGGCGGGCGCGGCGGGTCTCGCCGAGGGCGACGTCATCACCGCCGTCGACGGAACATCGGTGACCGAGCTGAGCCCGCGCGCGGTCTGGTGGCTGCTCATCGATCGTCCGCCGGGCACGACGGTGCTGGTCTCGGCGCGCCGCGGCGGTCGCACGCTCACCGTGAATCTGGTGATCGGCCCCACGGATGACCCGTGAGTGCGGCTCGCGTGCCAATGGGCATAACCGTGCGAGGACAAAGAATCGGCGCGCGATGGCGAAGGATTTGCCAGGCGAGGTCGGTCGTGAGAACTTGCCTTGTCAGTCCCCTGGGGCAAGGTAGCCCTCCCATGAACGAAGAAACCAACACGTCCGTCAGCGCGGAGGCCCCCACCATGAGCCGTTTCGAGGAGCTGAAGGCGCTTGTCGCGGCCGCCGAGGCCGACTTCAACAAGTTCTACAACGAGGGTAACAAGGCCGCCGGTACCCGCGTGCGTGCGGCGATGCAGGAGCTGAAGAACTTCGCCCAGACGATCCGCACCGAGGTGCAGACGATCAAGAACGAGGGCAAGCCCGAGGGCGAGAGCACCCCGAGCTGATCGACTCCGGGCGCGCGCTCCGTGAATCATCCCCGCATGACCACGAGCGCGCGTCGCAACGCGGCGCTGTTCGGAATCGCGCTCGCGCTGGCCCTGCCCAAGCAGGTGCCGTGCGAGGTGCCGGGTCGGTCGTGCGAGATCCATCGTCCGTACGGCCAGATCTGCAGACCGGTCGACGTCGAGCCTCTCGGCGTCTTCATGCTCGAGTGGGTCATGGGCCGTGACCTGCCGGTGGCATACAGCCACCGCATCGATTGTTGACGGGCTCGACGCGTGCTCACGCGGGCGTAGCGCTCGCGAAGCGCGGGGCGAAGCGCTCGAGCGGCAGGCGCAGCGCGTTGGTCAGGTACGAGACGGTGCGGTAGAAGCCGCAGAGCATGACGACCTCGACGAGCGCGAGGTCGGTGAGGTGCGCGCGCGCGGCGGCCCAGGCCTCGTCGGTGAGGTCGCACGTGGCGTCGAGCTCGTCGCACACGCGCAGGAGCGCGCGCTCGTCCTCGGGCCAGCAGGCGTCGTCGGGCGTGCCGCGCACGAGCGACGCGAGCTGCGCCGGCGTGAGGTCGACGCGCGCGCCGAAGAGCGCGACGTGCACGCCCCACTCGTACTCGGAGCGGCAGCGCGCCGTGACGCGATCGATCACGAGCTCGCGCTGGCGGAGGGTGAGGTTGCCGCGATCGAGGAGGCCGCCGCCCATGAAGCGCTGGAACAGGCGCGGATCGCGGGCGAGCGTCGTGAACAGGACGAGCGGCGGGACGCCGGGCGGCATGGTGCGGTCGAGCCAGGCCTGGACCTCGGCGGGGTAGGGCGGCTCGGCGGGGGCGATGCGGGCGGGTGACGTCGACATGAGACCTCCTTGCTATGGTATCCATAGCACCCGATGCAGTCCCGCGCTACGGAATTCATAGCATGAGCGCAACGCCGCGACCTGGAAGGCGAGCTCGCGGGTCGACGACCGGTCGACCGATCATGGCGCTGCTCGATCTGCTCGGGCGGCGGGCGGCCCTGCGCGTGCTCTGGGAGCTGCGCGGCGCGCCGCTCACGTTCCGGGCGCTCGTCGCGGCCGCCGTCACCAACCCGAGCGTCCTGAACGCGCGGCTCGGCGAGCTGCG
>JAIOII010001162.1 GCA_019912685.1 Kofleriaceae bacterium | reverse complement strand
GCCCGCACCGCCGAGCTACCCGTCGCCGCCCGCGCCGGGCTATCCGCCGCCGCCGAGCTACCCGCCCGCGGCGCCGTGGCCGAGCCCGCCGTATCCGGCCGGCGGCTACACCGTCGATCGTCGCACGCACGCGCCGTCGATGCCGCCGTTCGATCCGTACGCCGGCTACGGCGCGAGCGGTGAAGTCCCCTGGGGCTATCCCGACGACGGCGCCTTCTACGGCGACCCCGCCCAGCTCGAGTCCGGAGGCCCCGCGTGGGATCTGTGGCAGGAGCTGATCGGCTCGTACCTCGACATGCGCAACGCTGGCGTGAGCGCCACCGGCGAGGCGTTCCCCGAGACGACGGCTGGCGACGTCCGCAAGGCGTCGCTCGTGCTCTCGCGCGAGCTGTGCTTGCCGCGCTACGACTTCGCCGACCTCGCCACGACTCGCGCCACGTGGCGCGACGCGCTCGCCCGCGTTCACGCGCTCTGCGCCGCCGTCCCGTGGAGCGCGCCATACCCGGAGAACGAGCGGTTCTGGCTCTCCGACTCGTTCGCGCTCGCCCAGCGGCTCGCGGCTGTCGACCAGCGCCGCAACGCCATGGTCGCGCGCGACGGCGCACTGACCTTGGTCGCCGACAGCGACCCCCTCACCACCTGGCAGGATCTCCGCGCGTACTTTGTCGCGCGGCGCCTGGTCCATCTCGACCAGCGCAAGTGGCGCTACCCCGAGACCACCGTCGGAGACGTGGGCCAGGTCGTGCGCCTGCTCAACCAGCACGTCTCCGACTTGCTCGACCGCTTGCCGGCGGAGACGTACGAACGGGGCTGGCTCCTCGGCCACGTGCGCCGGTGGCGGCCCGTCGCCGAGGCCGTCAAGGCGTACGCGCGCCAGCACCGCGCCGACGACAGCTATCCCGACAACGCGGCGTTCTGGCGCGAGAGCCGGAAGATCGCCATCGCGCTCTCGACCGCCCATGACGTGCTGCGGACGCCCGGCTACCTCGAGCTCGCGGCCCAGCGCGCGGGACGGAGCGCGTCGTGATGTACCGGAACCTCGCCATCGAGCTGAAGCCCGACGGCAAGCTCCACATCAAGGACATCGCCGATCCGCTCGACCTGTGGGAAGCGACGCGGCGCTTCTTCAAGGAGAAGCGCAAGGTGCTGACCAGCACCACGCGCCACGGCTGGACCTACCCCGAGACCACCAACGGCGACGTGCGCCAGCTCGCCGAGGTCTGGTCCCGCGTCCACAAGCAGCTCTGGCGGAGCGATCTCGCGCGCGCCAAGCAGCACCGTGACGAGTGGAACGAGGCCAGGTCGAAGATCGAGATCGCGACAGCGGGCGCCGACCCCGCCGCGGTGTTCGTCGACAACGAGTTGTTCTGGCTGCGCTGGACCAAGCGTCAGGCGATCTACCTCTCCGCGGTCCGCGACATGCCGTCGAAGTGGGAGATGGTCGTCGACTCGGTCAAGGACTCGGTCAAGCGCCTGCCCGACACGCTCGCGACCAGCGCCGAGGCGGTCGCCGACACGACGGGCGCCGTTGCCCGCAAGGCCGGCGAGGTCGCGTCTGCACCCGTCCGCGGTCTGTTCGGCGGTCTGTTCGGCAAGCTCGGCACGCCGCTCCTCATCGGCGCCGCTGTCGTCGGCGGTGTGATCGTCGTGCCCAGGTTGCTCGCACGTCGCGCGCCCAGCGCGCCGCCACCGAGCACGGGGGCCGCGTCGTGATCGCCGCGCGCGAGATCGATCCCGATCCGTCGATCGGGACGTCGGTCGTCGTGCCGATGGTCGTGGGCGCCGCCGCCGTCGGTAGCTTCCTCTGGTGGCGCAGCCGCAACGGGGAACGCGCCGATGACGGGCGCGGCGACAGCTTCCGCGATGACCCGCTGCCCGCCGTGGCGCCATCCGCGTCGGCTGGCGGTCCGCCGGGCATGCCGCCCGGCCGCTGGATCTACCCGGTGCCGCGCTGGCAGGGCCGCGCGCCCGAGGTGTCCGACGGCTGGGGCTCGGCGCGTATCGGTGGCAACCGCGGCGGTGTCCATCGCGGCGCGGACATCATGTTCCGCCGCCGCTTCCGCGGCGAGCTGGCCGACGTGTTCCCGCCGCGCGCGCCCGGCGTCCGCTCGCCGCACACGGGCAACTACTTCATGCCTCCGGGCACGCTCGTGCTCGCGGCCGGCGACGGCGAAGTCTGGTCGGCCGGCTGGACGCCGACCGGGTACTCGGTCGTGCTCTCGCACGGCGCCCCCTGGGCGAGCTACTACACGCACCTCGCGAGCCTGCGCGTCGGCGAGACGCGGCGCGGCGC
>JAIOII010000017.1 GCA_019912685.1 Kofleriaceae bacterium | reverse complement strand
CCTCGAAGGCCTCGTCGTCGCCGAGGCCTTCGAGGTGCGAACGCTCGATCCGGCTCACCCCCGACGCGATCGCCGCGGCGATCGCCTGCTCGAGCTCGCGGACGTTGCGCTTCCACGCGCGGCTGAAGAGGAGGTGCGCGGCGTCCGACGTGAACGTGATCGACGCGGGCGCGCCGCTCCGGGCGAGCGTGTCGGCGATCATGTGGCCGAGATCCTCGCGGCGCTGGCGCAGCGGGGGCAACGACACGACGAGGCCGGCGAGGCGCGCGAGCAGATCGTCGCGGAAGCGACCGTCGGCGGCCATCTGCCGGAGGTCGCGGTGCGTCGCCGCGATCACGCGGACGTCGACGGGGACGGGCGTCGTGTCGCCGACCGGCGTGACCTGGTGCTCCTGCAGCACGCGCAGGAGCGCGACCTGCGAGGCCATCCCCATCTCGCCGATCTCGTCGAGCAGGAGGGTGCCGCCATCGGCGGCGCGCACGAGCCCCGGGCGATCCGCGGCCGCGCCGGAGTACGCGCCGCGGCGGACACCGAACAGCTCCGACGTCATGATCGCCTCGGGGATCGCACCGCAGTTGATCGCGACGAACGCGCCGTCGCGGCCCGACAGCTCGTGGATGGCGCGCGCGATCAGCTCCTTGCCGGTGCCGGTCTCGCCGAGCACGAGCACCGGCACCTTCGAGCCCGCCGCGCGCTGGACGCGTCGCAGCTGCTCCTCGATGCCCGGGTGCATCGTGCGCAAGGCGGGCGGCTGCCGCGCGACGTGCTCGCCGTCGAGGACGAGCGGCCGGGTCTCGACCGCCGCGCTGCGGAACACCGCGAACGTCTCCCCCATGGCGATCACCGCGCCGTCGGCGAGGAGCGCGCGATCGCTGCGCATGCCGTCGACGATCGTGCCGTTCTTGGAGCCGGGGTCGGTGAGCAGCCAGCCTTCGTCGGTGCGCTCGAGCACGGCGTGGGGTTGCGACATCGTCGGATCGTCGAGGTCGATGCGCAGCCCGTGATCGTCGCCGACGTGGTGGTGCCGCGTCGGGCCACGCCCGAGGACGACGCGGCGCACGCCGCCCAGGTCGAAGCGCAGCGGGCGCCGCGACGGTCGGCTCGCGAGGAACGCGATGGTCAGGAAGCCGCGCCGCGGGAGCTCGCGCTCCCCCTCCGGCTGGATGGTGATGGTCTTGTCCATCGCTCGCCTTCTTGTATCGCACGAGCGGCGGGCCTGGCGCTTGCATCGCAAGCGGCGCGATGTATGTGCCTGCGCGCGCCGACGGCGCGGCCCACGTGACGCTCGTCGACGTCGCCGGACCGATCGCGACCTCCCGGCTCGACCTGCCGCCGGCGTCGCAGGTGATCCTGGGCCGCGGCCTCGCGATCGGCGCGACCTGCGACGGCGACACGATCCGCGTCTCGGTCGCGGACCCGGCGGTCTCGCGCGAGCACGTGCGGCTCCTGCGCGTCGAGAGCGGCTGGGTGCTCGAAGATCTCGGGTCGAAGAACGGCACGCTGCGGCTGGGTGCGGCCCTGCGCTCGGGCCGCCTCCTGGACGGAGACGTCTTCGAGATCGGCGCGACGTTCGTCGTCTTCCGCCACGGCGGCCGGCGCTCCGTCGACGCCGTTCGCCTCGTCTCGGCCGCGGAGCTCGCGGCCTTGCCGCCGGCGCTCGCGTCGTTCCATCCGCAGGCCGAGGAGGAGGCCGCGCGCCTCGCGGCGGTCACCCGGGCCCGCATCCCGCTCCTCCTCGTCGGGGAGTGCGGCACCGACAAGGCGCTCGTCGCGCACGCGCTCCACGATCGCTGGGGCGGCGGCGGGGCCATCGGGCCGATCGACTGCGCGGCGCAGACGCCGCGGACGCTCGAGGCCGCGGTGGCGTCGGCGTGCGCGCAGCTCGAG
>JAIOII010001161.1 GCA_019912685.1 Kofleriaceae bacterium | reverse complement strand
CCCTCCCCCTCTCCGCCTACAGCCTGACCGCCACCGCGATCACCCCGAACACCACGACGATCACCACCAGCAACACGACGAACGTCCGGTTGCTGACGTCGACGCCGCCGTGCGCGTGCTCCTCCCTCCGCCCCTGCTCCGCCATGCCGCGGGTCTCCGTGGCCTCGTCCGGCCGCTGGCCCTTGAGATCCACGCGCGTCATGCCGTGATCATGGCCGACGCCGCCCCCCGGCGCCACTCCGCCTTCGACTCGACTCGACTCGACTCGACTCGACTCGACTCGACTCGACTCGACTCGACTCGCTTCGCTCGCTCCTACCGAACGGACCCGCGATCCCCCGGCTACCTCGCCATGATGTCGTCGATGATCTTCTTGAGCGTCGACGTCACCACGTCGGCCGACGACCCGCGCATCTGCGCGAGATCCAGCGCCACCGCGTCCTCGCGGTCGCGCCCCTTCTTGTCCACCTGGATCGCGAGCTTCACCGTCGCGCCCAGGTACTCGACGCCGATGTCGATCGCGTTGATGACGTTCCTGAACTGCGCCGGCGGCTGGAACTTCGCGTCGAACCGCTGCGCGTGCGGCTTCGAGTCCCACTCGCTGAAGCGGTAGTCCAGCGCGCCCATCGCGTCCCGGATCCGCTCGAGGTCATGGTTCCTGACCGTGATCGGCAGCTCGACGTCGACGTCCGACGCCCAGTTGATGTCGACCACCGCGTGCAGGTACCAGTAGACCTCGCGCCCCGACGGCGCGACCCCGCTCGGCAGGTCGAGGTCGAAGGGCAACGGCAACACGTCGTTGTGCAGCGCCTTCCACGGCCCCTGCCGCACGAGGCAGCGATCCCAGACGTGCCCCTTGCCCGGCCCGTCGGCGTGCTTCTCGATCAGCTCGACCGTGATCGACGCGACCGTCTCGTTGTCGAGCGCCGTGAACTCGACGAAGCCCTCGATCTTCGACCCCGACCACGCCGTGTCCTGCTTGAGCGCGAGCAGGATGACGCCGTTGCCGTTCGCGTCCTGGCGCCGGTAGCTGTACTCCTTCGGCAGCGGCTGGCTCGCGAGCTGGGCGGCCGCCTGCGGCGGCGCCGCCTGCGCCTGCATGACCTGCTGCTGGTGCTGGGCGACCTGCGCCGCGAACGCCGGCTGCGCGGGCGCCTGCGCGATGGCGCCGCCCGCCGACCAGCGCACGCCGAGCGGCACCGAGCCCAGGTACACCTGCATCCCGGGCTGCAGGACGACCGGGCTCGCGCCGACGGACTGGCCGTTCACCCACGTGCCGTTCGCCGACCCGAGATCGCGGATCCACAGCTGCCCGTTCGTCAGCCACACCTCCGCGTGCCGCCGGGAGAGCCCGGCCTCGAGGTGCGCGAGCTGCGACGCCGTCGGATCTCGCCCGACGAAGACGCGGTTGTTGTAGAGGTCGAGACCCACCTGCGAGGCCCCGAGCTGGAGGACGACCGCCGGATTGCTCATCACTTCGATGATGACAGAGTCGCCACCCGGCAGGTGTGACCGCGGCGCCCGAAACTCAGAGACCGACCAGGGCGAACCACCCCAGCTCCCGCTCCGCGACCAGGATGCCGAACGCAACCACAAGGCTCACCAATGTCATGACAGCGCCGTAGCGGACGAAGCGGAAGAAGCCGATCTCGCCCCGCGGTCCGGCCGCCTCCATGACGATCACGTTGGCCACCGAGCCCATGAGCGTCAGGTTCCCGGCGAGCGTCGACGCCACCGCCAGCATGATCCAGCCCCACGTCGGATCGGGCATGGCCGGCACGCTGTCGGCGGCGAGCATGACGTACGGGACGTTCGACACGAGGTTCGAGCCGACGACCGTGAGCCCGACGAAGGCCGCGTCGCCGATCGCGTCGCCGCGGTGGATCACCGGCGCGACCGCGTCGAGCGCGTGGGCGAGGACGCCCGTCGCCCGCAGCCCCTCGACGACGACGAACAGCCCCGCGAAGAAGAGGAGGATCTGCCAGTCGACCAGCACCAGCGCGCGCCGCGGCTCGATGCGCGCGACGAGGATGAGCCCGGCGGCGGCGGCGA
>JAIOII010001160.1 GCA_019912685.1 Kofleriaceae bacterium | reverse complement strand
CCGCGAGCGCGCGTGGGCCGGCGGCCCCGTCAGCTCGAACCGGTTCCTGTGATGACGCTCTCGATCGCCGCGGCGACCGCGGCGGGCTGGTGCCGCATCATCATGTGCGCGGCGTCGGCGATGACCGTGCGCGTGCAGCGCGGGAACGCGGCGAGGCGGCGCTCGGTGTCGGCGTCGGCGAGGCGGAAGCGCGACAGCGCGCCCTCGAGGTAGAGGACGGGCGCGGTCACGCGCTGCCAGAACTGCGCGGCGGTGTCGACGCGGTACGGGTAGGGGCCCTGGGTCAGGTGCAGCGGATCGTGCTTCCACGCGTGGCCGCCGGGGACCTCGCGCGTGCCGCGCGTCGCGAGCCGGAGCGCGCGCGTCGCGTCGAGCAGGTGATCGTGCTTGCGCAGGCGCGCCGCCGCGTCCTCGATCGACGGCATCACCTTCGCGCTCGCGCGCGCCGTCCGCCACGCATCGATCCAGCGCGCCGCGCGATCGGGCACCGGCGTCGTCGCCTCCGGCGGGCCGATGCCCTCGAGCAACACGAGGGCGCGCACCTGCTCCGGCCGCGTGCCCGCCCAGTACGCGGCGACGCTGCCGCCCATCGAGTGCCCGACCATGACGACCTTGCCGCGCGCCAGCCGGGCGACGACCTCGTCGAGATCCGGCAGGTAGTCGAAGAAGTGGTAGTAGCCGCCGGGCCCGATCCAGTCGGAGTCGCCGTGGCCGCGCAGGTCGGGGGCGATGACGTGATACCGCCGGGCGAGGAGCTCCGGCACCTCGTCCCAGCCCCAGGCGAGATCGAGGAAGCCGTGGACCAGCACGATGGTCTGGTCGTGCTCGGCGCCCCACTCGAGGATGTTGTAGGTGAGCCCCGTCGCCAGGGCCAGACGGCGTGCGCGCGGCGGCGAGCTCAAGGGACGATGATCCGCCGGAGCGTGCCGTCGATGGTCGTCACGTACATCTCGCCGGTCGCGTCGGGATGGATCGACGTGAGCCCGCCGAGGTTCTGGCTCGACGCCTCGCGGTTGTTCTGCGCCATGCCGCCGGCGTACTCGAACGCCCACAGCCGGCCGGCGTAGTGGTCGCCGTAGAAGTACGTGCCGACGAGATCGGGGAAACACGGGCCGCGGTACACCGCGCCGCCCATGATCGACCGCCAGCCCTGGCTCTGGTTGAACTCGACGACGGGATCGAGCCGGTCCGCGGTGAGACAGCCGCTCGTCGGCTCGAAGCAGTGCGCGCCTTCGCGATCGTCCCAGCCCCAGTTGATGCCGGGCAGGTTGGGCGACACGTCGATCTCCTCCCACGCGCCCTGGCCGACGTCGCCGATGTAGATGTTGCCGTTCGCGGGATCGAACGAGATGCGGAAGGGGTTGCGCAGGCCGAGGTGCCAGAGCTCGGGGCGCGGATCGCCGGCGCCGTCCGGGCTCGACGCGTAGGGGTTGTCGGAGGGGATGCCGTACTCCTTCGAGCCGGTGCGCGCGTCGACGTCGATGCGCAGGATCTTGCCGAAGAGCGAGGTCAGGTTCTGCGCGCGATCCTGCGGGTCGCCGCCCGAGCCCGCGTCGCCGATCGCGAGGTAGAGCATCCCGTCGGTGCCGAACTCGATCGAGCCGCCGTTGTGGTTGGTGTACGGATCGGAGAAGCGCAGGAGCTCGCGCCGCGACTGCGGGTCCGCCGTGTCGGCGCCGAACACCGCGCGGTACTCGGCGATCACGTGGTCGCCGCCGCTGCGCGCGGTGTGGTGGATGTAGAAGCGGTCGTTCTGGCGGAAGTCGGGGTGGAACGCGAGCCCGAGCAGGCCCTGCTCGCCGCAGCACTGGACGACGCCGCCGGTGCCGCCGAGGTCGAGGAACGGCGTGGGCAGGAGCTGGCCGTCCTTGATGACGCGGATCGCGCCGGTCTGCTCGATGACGAAGATGCGCGGATCGCCCGGCGCCGCGGTCACGAGCAGCGGCTGGTCGAGGCCGGTCGTGACCGTCTCGAAGCCGATCGTCGTGCCGTTCTTCGGCGTGCAGGTCGCCGTCGCGGCGTCGCCGACGTCGCGCGCGTCGATCGGCGGCGGCCCGTCGGGCCCGTTGCTCTCACCGCCACCACACGCTGCCCCCGCGACGAGCGAGGGCATGATGACGAAGACCAGGGAGAGGCGCCGTCTCATCCCCCGACTATACGCCTTGCCTCGCGGCCTTCGCTTTCTTTCGCGCGGCGTTGGACCACCGGCCCACGAGCCACATCACGAGCCCGGCGAGCCCCATCGGCACGAGGAAGATCCATGTCACGAAGCTCTCGCGATCGCTCGAACCGTACACGTACAGCGCGATCACCATGCCGACGAGCAGGACGAGCGCCGCGCCGAGATAACCGATGAGCTCGATCTTGCGGCGGCGCAGGCTGTCCTCGAGCATCGCGACGAGCTCGGCCGCCTTCTCGGGCGGCATGTTCTTCAGGCCTTCCTCGATCTGCGCCCGGAACGCGGGATCCGCCAGGCGCTCGGCGAGGTCGGCGGGCTTCTTGCCCTGGTCGCTGGTGGCCTTCGCCATCGCGGCCGACCATGGCATGGTCGCGCGATGCCGTCGATCAAGATCCGCGACGACCTGGGCCGCGATCTCGTGTTCGTGCACCCGCCGCGCCGGGTCGTGTCGCTGGTGCCGAGCGACACGTACACCTTGTTCGCGCTGGGCGCCGGCGACCGCGTCGTCGGGCGCACGACCTGGTGCGAGCTGCCGGCCGAGGCGGCCGCCGTCCCGACGGTCGGCGGCACCAAGGACGTCGACGTCGACGCCGTGCTCGCGCTCCAGCCCGACCTCGTCGTCGCCAACCAGGAGGAGAACACGCGGGCCGCGCTCGAGCGCCTGGCCGAGCGGACCCGCGTCCTCGTCTCCTTGCCGCGCCGGGTCGCCGACGGCGTCGCGCACGTCGCCCGCCTCGCGCGCGCGCTCGGCATCGGCGACTCGCCGGTCGTGAAGGACCTCGTGCGCAAGGGCTACGAGCTGGTCCGCACCCTCACGCCGGCGGGCGAGGGCGCGCCGCGCGCCTTCGTGCCGATCTGGATGGACCCGCTCATGACGTTCAACGCCGACACGTTCGGCGCCGACGTCCTCGCGCTCGCCGGCGTGGCCAACGCGTTCGGCGATCGCCTGCGGCTCTACCCGCTCGCCGCCGACCTCGGCAAGGCCGCGCCGAAGGACGCCGCCGGCCGCGACGAGCGCTACCCGCGCATCACGCTCGACGAGGTCCGCGGCAAGCAGCCCGACCTCGTCATCCTGCCCGACGAGCCGCACGCCTTCGGCGACGCCGACCGGGCGGCGCTGGCCGGCGTCGCCGCGCGCATGGTCGACGTCTCCGGCAAGGACCTCTTCTGGTACGGCGCCTGGACGATCGAGACGCTGCCCCGCCTGCGGGAGCAGCTCGCCCCGGTCGTCCAGCTCAGACCGGGAACGTGATCGCGCGCGTCGCGATCGCCTGGCGCAGCTTCGCCTGGAACTCGGCGAACGGCATCGTCGACTGCTCCTTCACGCCGAAGCGGCGCAAGGTGACGGTCGCCTCCGCCTGCTCGCGCTCGCCGACGACGAGCGTGTTCGGGATCTTCGCGGTCGCGGCGTCGCGGATCTTCTTGCCCATGCGATCGCTCGACGCGTCGACCTCGGCGCGCACCAGCTCGTTCCGTAGCTCGGCGCAGAGCTTCTCGGCGTAGCCCGTGAACTGCTCGGTCACGGGGATGATGCGCACCTGCACCGGCGCGAGCCAGGTGGGGAACGCGCCGCCGTAGTGCTCGAGCAGGAACGCGACGAAGCGCTCGTGCGTGCCGAGCGGCGCGCGGTGGATGACGTAGGGCGCGACCTCGGCGCCGCTCGAGTCGACGTACGTGAGGCCGAGGCGCCTGGGCACGGCGAAGTCGAGCTGGTTGGTCGACGCCGTCTCCTCGCGCCCGGTGACGGTCTTGAACTGCACGTCGATCTTGGGCCCGTAGAACGCGGCCTCGCCCTTCACCTCTTCGTACTGGAAGCTGCCGTCCGCCATCGCCTGGCGGATGAGCTCCTGGCTCGACTCCCACGCCTCGGGATCGTTCACGTACTTGTCCTTGCCCTTGGGGTCGTCGGGATCCCAGGCCGACAGGCGCAGGCGGTAGCTCTCGAGGCCGAGGACCTCGTACACCTTGCGGTGCATCTCGAGGACGGCGAGGAACTCCGTCTTGATCTGGTCGGGCGTGACGTAGAGGTGCGCGTCGTTCATGCACATCGAGCGCACGCGCAGGAGGCCCGAGATGGCGCCCGAGTCCTCGTAGCGGAACACCTGGCCGTACTCGGCGAGGCGCAGCGGCAGCTCGCGATAGCTGCGCTTGCGCGCCGCGAACACCTTGTGGTGGAACGGGCAGTTCATCGGGCGCAGCACGTACTCCTCGCGGACCTCGTCGGTCTCCGCCTCCTTCATCGACATGAAGGGGTACATGTGCTGCTTGTAGTAGGGGAGGTGGCCGGTCTTGTAGAAGAGGCCGACCTTCGAGATCTGCGGCGTCGCCACGCGCACGTAGCCGGCCTTGAACTCGAGCTCCTTGGCGAGCTTCTCGAGCTCGTCGCGCACGACCGTGCCGTTGGGCAGCCACAGGGCGAGGCCCGGCCCGATCTCGTCGTCGATGACGTAGATGTCGAGCTCGGCGCCGAGCTTCTTGTGATCGCGCTCCTTGGCGAGCTCGGCCTCCTTGATGCGGGCGTCGAGCGCCTTCCGATCGCCGTACGCGTAGGCGTAGAGGCGCGTCATCTGCGCGTTCCGCGAGTCGCCGCGCCAGTACGCGCCGGCGAGCGAGCGGATCTTGAAGCCGTCCTTCGGCAGCTGCCCCGAGCGCTCGACGTGCGGGCCCTCGCACATGTCGAGGAACGGACCGTTCGTGTAGAACGAGATGTTGGTGACGCCCTGCTTGTGGACGAGGTCCTCGGCGTACTCGCGCTTGTACGGCTCGCCCATCCCGTCGATGCGCGCCAGGCCGTCGGCGACGGACAGATCCTCGCGCGTGAACGGCTGGTTCTCCGCGATGATCTTCCGCATCTCCTCCTCGATCGCCGGGAAGTCGTCGGCGGTGAGCGGCGAGGAGAGGATGAAGTCGTAGTAGAAGCCGTCGTCGATCGGCGGACCGAAGCCGAGCTTCGAGCCGGGGCGGAGCTTGAGCACCGCCTGGGCCATCACGTGCGCCAGCGAGTGGCGGATGCGGTGGAGGCGGTCGTCGAGAGAGGGTTCGTCGCGCATGGGAGCGTGCACTCTACCTCTGTTGGTGTAGGGTGTCCCGCGCCATGGAGCGGCTGCACATCATGGACGGGCACGGATACATCTTCCGGGCCCATTACGGTCTGATGAACAGCTCGCGGGGGGAACGGCGCGAGGTCCGGCTCTCGACCGCCGAGGGCATGCCGACGGGCGCCATCTACGTGTTCGCCCGGATGTTGATGCGCCTTCACGACGACCTGCGGCCGGAGCGGATGGCGGTCGTGTTCGACTCGGGCCGGAAGAGCTTCCGGACCGAGATCTTCCCGGCCTACAAGGCGACGCGGTCGGCGCCGCCCGAGGACCTCGCCATCCAGATGCCGTACTTCCGGCCGCTGGTCGAGGCGATGGGCTGGCCGGTGCTGGCGCAGGCGGGGGTCGAGGCCGACGACGTCATCGCGACGCTCGTGACGCAGGCGCGGGCCAAGGGCTGGGAGGTGTGCCTGTTCTCGGCCGACAAGGACCTGATGCAGCTGGTCGGCCCGGGCGTGAACGTGGTCGACGCCATGCGCAACCACACGTACACGCGCGAGGCGGTGATCGAGAAGTTCGGCGTGCCGCCCGAGCGCGTCGCCGACTTCCTCGCGCTCAAGGGCGACACGAGCGACAACATCCCGGGCGTGCAGGGCGTCGGCGACAAGACCGCGGCCGAGCTGGTGAACGCATACCCGGACATCGAGGCGCTCATCGCCGCCAACCCCAAGGTGCGCGGCAAGCATCCGCTCGCCGACCCGGAGATGGTCGAGCGCCTGCGCATCTCGCGCAAGCTCGTCGAGCTCGACCGCGACGTGACCCTGCCGGTGGCGCTCGAGGACCTGAAGGCCGGCGAGTGGAACGCGACCGAGCTGGCGCGCATGTTCAAGGAGCTCGAGTTCGAGGCGATGGTCGATCGCGTGAGCGCGACGCCGGCGCCGTCGTTGCCGCAGCACGAGCCGCAGAGCCCGCTCGGCGAGCTGCACGACCCGGTGGTCGCCGCGACGGCGCCGGCGTCGCGCTCACGCGATCGACCATCGC
>JAIOII010001159.1 GCA_019912685.1 Kofleriaceae bacterium | reverse complement strand
CGTCGAGCCCGAGCCGCCGCAGCCGCTCGGCCATCGGGTGGCGTGACGCCCCGACGACGAGGCGCAGCCCGCCACCACCGCGCGCCCGCACCGCGCCGCGCACGTTCACGTGCGTGCGCACCAGCTCGTCGCGCCGGTTGGAGAACGTGACCACGCTCATCGGCGGCGCCGGCACGCCGAGGCCGAGACGCCCGGCGAGCATCATGATCGACGCGCCGCCGGTGGGGTCGGCGACCGCGCACTCGAACCGCGTGCGGTCGAGCTGGAACGAGATGTCGGTGACGAACTTCGGGTAGCCCCACAGCTCGCGGCCGCCGGCGTTGGCGATCGCCGTGGTCACCGGCAGGTCGATGACGTAGGCGCCGGTCGCCCGCGCGTCGACGGGGCGATAGAGGTCGGCGACCGCCAGCCGCGGCGTCGGCCAGCCCGTCGGCTTCACGAACGTGGCCACCCCGACCTCGTTGTACGCGCCGATCGACGTCTTCCGGTACTGGTAGCAGGCGAGCGCGAGCACGGCGTCGCCGCCGAGGCCGAGCGCGGGCTGGAGCCCGGTGCCGACGAGCAGATCCTCGACCGCGCGGCGCCGCCCGCGGAACAGCGCGAGCACGTGCGAGACCTCGTGATAGAGGATGGGGAGCTCGACCGGACCAGCGCTGGTCATGGCGGTCGTGCGGGGGACGTCGAAGAACGTGTCGCTCATGGTTCACCTCGTCACGGGGTTCGCGGCGGCGCGGCGATGCGGGCGAGGATCGTCTCCTGGAGGTCCTCGATCACGGCGAGCCGGTTGATCTGGTTGGTGCCCTCGAAGATCTGGGTCAGCCGCACGTCGCGGAACACCTTCTCGACCCTCTCGCCGTGGAGGACGGCGTGGTTGCCGAGCAGGTCCATCGCGCGCGTCGCCACCCGCGCGCCGACGTCGGTGCAGTGGAACTTCGCCGCCGACGCCTCGCGCTGCAGCGGCTGCGTCCGGCGCGCCGCCGCCCACACCATCGCGCGCGCCGCGGCGGTGTCGGCCATCATCTCGGCGAGCTCGAGCTGCACGTCCTGGAAGTCGATGAGCCGGCGCCGCCCGAGCCGGTGCTGGCACGCGAAGTCGAGCGCGAGGTCGGTGGCCGCGCGCGCGAAGCCGACCGCCATCGCCGCGACCGGCAGCCGCGACAGGTTGAGGGTCGCGCGGTTGAGCGCCCAGCCGCCGCGCAGCGCGCCGACCACGCCGTCGGCCGGCACCAGGACGTCGTCGAGCTCGAGCTCGGCGGCGCCCGACGCGCGCATGCCCATCTTCAGCTCGGTGCGCGCGACGCGGAAGCCGGGCGCGGTCCGCGGCACCACGAACGCGGTCCACGACGCCATGCCCTCGCCCTCGAGCGCGGCGAACACCACGGTCTCGTCGGCGAGGTCGCCGCCGCTGATGAACACCTTGCGCCCGCGCAGGCGATAGCCGCCGCCGTCGACCGGCCGCGCGACCACGCCGGGCCGGTACGCCGCGGCGCCGTGGCCTTCCTCGACGTCGGAGCCGGCCGCCGGCTCGGTGATCGCGAAGGCGAAGATGTGCGGCTCGCCGCGCTCGCACGCGCGGTAGGCGCGCACCACGCGCCGCAGGTGACGCAGCTCGCCCGAGAGGATGAGCGGCGTCGCGCCGAGCGAGTGCGCGCACACGAGCAGCATGAGCCCGCCGTCGACGGC
>JAIOII010001158.1 GCA_019912685.1 Kofleriaceae bacterium | reverse complement strand
GAGCAGGAGCTCGAGCGCGGGCGCCGCGTCGCCGAGCCGCCCCGGCGCGTTGAGGCGCGGCGCGAGCTTCCACGACACCGTCTTCTCGTCGATCGGCCGCTCGCCGCCCGCGTCACCGCCCACCGCGATCCCGGCCGCCTCGAGCAGCGCCGCGACGCCCGGGCGCTTGCGCTCCGCGACGAGCTTGAGCCCCGCCGCCGTCAGGATCCGGTTCTCGCCGGCCAGCGGCACGAGGTCCGCGATCGTCCCGAGCGCGACGAGATCGAGCAGGTCCCGCGGATCGACCTCCGGCCGGCCCTCGAACCAGCCCTCTGCGCGCAGCCGCGTCCGCACCGCCGCCACCAGGTAGAAGGCGATCCCGACCGAGGCCATGCCGCGGAACGGAAAGCTCGAGTCCGCGCGGTACGGGTTCACGAGCGCCAGCGCCGGGTGCACCTCCCCCGCCGCCGGCACCGTGTGGTGGTCGACGACCACCACGTCCACGCCCCGCGCCCGCACCGACGCGATGACCGCGCCGTCGCTCGTCCCGCAATCGCCGGTGATCACCAGGCGCGGCGCGCCCGCCAGCACGTCCTCGGCGGCCGCCGCGCAGAAGCCATATCCCTCGTCCCGCCGCGCCACCCGCGGCGCCACGTCCGCGCCCACGCCGCGCAGGAAGCTCGTCAAGAGCGCGCACGTGGTCACGCCGTCGACGTCGTAGTCGCCGAACACGGCGATCCGCTCGCGCCGCAGGACCGCCGCCGTCACGCGCTCGGCCGCCACGCCGAACCCCGCCATGCCGTCCGGCTTGCGCAGCCCGCCGAGCCGCGGCGTCAGGTACCCGCGCGCGGCCTCGACGTCACCCATCCCGCGCGCGACCAGGCAGCGCGCGGTCGTGGGCAGGAGCCGGAGCTCGCGCGCCAGCTGCGACACGAGCGCATCGTCGAGCGGGCGCAGCCGGAGGCCGGAGGTCACCCGCGATCAGTACATCAGGGCTCTGACGCCAGCGCCGCGCTGGCCCGGGCGCGCGCCGGCGCCGGGCCCGAGTACCACTTGTTCGAGATCCAGAGGAAGACCGGCGGCGCGAGGTAGAGCGACGAGTACACGCCGACGATGATGCCGGCGTTCATCGCGAAGGCGAAGTTGCGCACGAGGCCCTCGCCGAACACGTTCATCATGAGGGTCACGGCGAAGAGCGTGACCGAGGTGAACACCGATCGCACCAGCACCTCGTTGAGCGAGATGTCGACGATGCGCTCCATCTTCTTGTCCTTCAGCTTCTCCGCGTTCTCGCGCATGCGGTCGAAGATGACGACCGTGTCGTTCACCGAGAAGCCGACGACGGTGAGGAGCGCCGCCACCGAGGTGAGCGACACGTCGGTCCAGGTCACCGCGAACACGCCGACCACCATGATCGCGTCGTGGAACGTCGCGACGATCGCGCCCGGGGCGTAGCGGATGTCGAACCGCACCGCCAGATAGACGACGATGAGCAGCATCGCGTAGAAGATCGACTTGATGCCGTCGTTCCTGAGCTCGTTGCCGGCCTTGGCGCTCACCTGCGACGTCTGCACGACCTCGGCGTCGATGCCCGCCAGATCGGCCTCGAGCACGCGCTCGTACTGCCGGTCGAGGCCGTGCATCGCGAACGTCATGTTGTACTCGCCCGTGCCCTCGTCCGGCATCGTGTAGAGCGTCGTCGCGTCGCCCCACGGCTTGGCCTCGAGGCCTGCCTTGGTCCACACGTCGGCCGCCTCGGCCTCCGTGATCTTCTGCTTCGAGCGCACGAAGAGGCGGTCGCCCGACCACTGCAGGCGATCGAGCCCGCGATCGCCGAACCTGGACCGGAAATCGGTCAGGGCCGCCTCCTGCTGCTGGGGCGTGGTCGCGCCGAAGCGCGGCGTGCGGACGAGGATGCCGCGCACGGCGACCTCCTTGCCCTTCACCTCGTCGGTCCACGACCGGTCCGACACGTCGAAGCCGGCGGCGCCGGCCTTCTCGAGCGCGGCGCGCACCTTGCCGGCGTCGGCGCCGACGTAGCGCGTCTCGCCCTCGGGCGCGGTCTTGTCCTTGAACGCGTAGATGATCTCGGTGCCGCCCTTGAAGTCGATCGTCCAGTTCAGGTGGCTGCCGCGCCACGCCTTGTTCACGAACAGCATCCCGATGCTGGCCGCGCACAGGAGGAGCGAGATGATCCCCACCATGCGGAAGCGCGCGACGAACCGGAACTCGTTGCCGGGCTTGAGGAGGTAGCGGAAGTTGTGCTCTTGGGCCGCCATGGTCGGTCGTCCTCAGATCGAGATGGTGGCCAGCTCGCCCTTCTTCTTGCTGACGTACAGGTCGAAGAAGAAGCGAGTGATCAACACGTTGGTGAAGAGGGTGGTGGCGATGCCGACGAGCAGCATGACGGCGAAGCCGTAGATCGGGCCGGAGCCGTACTGGAGGAGCACCCAGCCCGCGACCGCGGTCGTGAGCTGGCCGTCGAGGATGCTCGAGAACGCGCGCTGGAAGCCGACCTCGACGGCGCCCTTCACGGACTTGCCGAGGTTCAGCTCCTCGCGGATGCGCTCGTAGATGAGCACGTTGCCGTCGACCGCCATGCCGACGGTGAGCACGACGGCGGCGATGCCGGGCAACGTCAAGGTCGCGCGGAACATCGCCATGACGGCGAGCATCATCATGATGTTGATGACGACCGTGACGATCGCGATCGTGCCGGACCAGCGGTAGACGCCGATCATCATGATGACGACCAGGATGATGCCGAGGCCGAACGAGAGCTGGGCCTTGTCGACGGCGTCGCGGCCGAGCGTGGGGCCGAGCTCCGCGACCTGCTGCTCCTCGAGCGGCGCCGGCAAGGAGCCGGTGCGCAGCACGTTGACCAGGTCGAGCGCGTCGCGCTCCTGCGTGCGCGGATCCGAGCCGCCCATCGTGATGCTCGAGCGACCCTGGCGGATCGCCGACTGGATGGTCGGCGCCGACGCGACGACGTCGTCGAGGATGATCGCCATCTTGCGGCCGACGTTGGCGCCGGTGAGGTCACCGAAAGCGCGCGCGCCGAGCCGGTTGAACTCGACCGCGACCTCGGGGCGCAGCGTGTTGGGGTCGTAGCTGACGTCCGCCTTCGAGATCGCCGAGCCGGTGAGGCGCACGGCGCGGTCGAGGTAGTACGTGCGCCAGTACGGCCGCTTGTCGGCCTTCTCGCCGACCGAGTCGGGGAAGACGAGCTCGAAGCCGATCTGGCCGTCGGGCGGGACGTGGAACTGCGGGTTCGCCGCGGCGAGCTCCTCGAGGTAGCGCTCGATCACGCGGCGGCCGGTGACCTTGCAGCGGACCTTGCCGTCCTTCTCGGGCAGGTCGCGGCGCCAGCAGCCGCTCTTCTTGGCCTCGTCGACCGTGAACGACTCGTCGCGGTCGTACGCCTTCAGGTACGAGTCGAAGAACTCCTTGCCGCTCTTCTCGTGCGCCCAGGCGTCGGGGAGCGCGGTGATGCCGAGGGCCTCGGCGGCGGGATCGGGCTTGACCACGTGCTGGTAGAGCCCCGACATCCACGGGCTTCCGTCGGCGACGATCTTGAACTCGAGCTTCGCGGTGCGCGCGATGAGCTCCTTGATGCGGGCGATGTTGTCCTTGTCGAGGCCGGGGAGCTCGACGATGATCTGGTCGTCCTTCTCGATGACCGTGGGCTCGGACACGCCGCGCGCGTCGATGCGCTTCTTGATCGTGCCGACCGCCTGCTTGAGCGCGCTCTTCTTGATCCCGTCGGCGAAGCTCGACGAGATGCGCAAGCAGAGCGAGTCCTTGAGCGGCCCCTGCGCCGGGCACGACATCGTCGTGATGATGTCGCCGTAGCGCGAGGCGACGAGCTTCTGGACCTCGTCCTTCTTGGCCGGGTCCTTCAGCGTGATCGCGATGGCGCCGGGCGCGATGTCGGGCGTGGACGCCGCGCCCTCGATCTTCTTCTCGGCGAGCTCCGCCTCGACGTCACGCCGGATCTCGGCCGCCTTGTCGTCGACGGCCTTGTCGAGCGCGATCGAGTACGTGAACTGCGCGCCGCCCTGGAGGTCGAGGCCGAGCGTGATCTTGTGGTCGAAGAAGAACCACGAGGGGATGCGCTCGCTGTCGACGAAGGTCGGGACCAGGTAGAGGAGGCAGTAGAGGACGATGGCAGCGAAGCCGAAGCTCCGCAGACGGAGGCTACGATCCATGAAGAACCTCGGGAATGGCCTCGGGGACGGATCCCCGCGCGACTACGCGGCCTTGTCGGCCTTGGTCTCGCTCGCGGACGGAGACCACTTGTTCTCGATGTAGGCGCGCGGCACGCGGACGCGGACCTTCTCCTGGATCTCGAGCACGACGACGTCGCTGCCCTGGGTCCCGGTGATCTTGCCGATGATCCCGCCACGCGTGATCACGTGCTCGCCCGTACCGAGCTTGTTCAGCATCTCCTGATGCTCCTTCTGCTTCTTCACCTGCGGACGGATCAGCAGGAAGTAGAAGACCACGAACATCAGACCCATCATGATGAGGGGGGAGAGGGCGCCCATGACACAGCTCCTGGAGGGATTCCGTAAAAGTTGTGGGTGAGTAGCACCGGCGTAAGCGGGGGTCAAGCGGGCCGATCGGGCGGGTTTCCCTCGGCCAGGATGCGGTCACGCAAGGCACGCATGTGGCGGGCGTAGTGCGTGAGGTTGTGCAGCGTTGCCAGCCGGCTGTAGAGGATCTCGCCCGCCATGTGCAGATGTCGCAGGTAGCCCCGGGAGTGGGTGTGGCAGGTCTCGCAGGGGCAGCTCGCGTCGATCGGCGACGGATCGTCGCGGAACTTCGCGTTCGAGATGGTGATCTTGCCGGTCGTCGCCGGATCCGTCGTGAAGAGGTACCCGTTGCGGGCGTTCCGCGTCGGCATCACGCAGTCGAACATGTCGACCCCGGCGGCGACGCCGCGGGCGAGGTCGGCGGGCGTGCCGACCCCCATCAGGTAGCGCGGGCGGTCGAACGGCAGCGTGTGGGCGAACGCGTCGAGCACCCGGTACATCTCGGGGATCGGCTCGCCGACGGAGAGCCCGCCGATCGCGTACCCATCGAAGCCCAGCGGGACGATCTCGGCCGCGTGTGCGATCCGGCGCGCCACGTCGACCCCGCCCTGCACGATGCCGAAGAGCGCCTGGCCGGCCGGGCGCGGCGCCGCCAGGCAGCGGGCGGCCCATGCGGTCGTTCGTCGCATGGCGCGGTCCTGCACCTCCGGCGTCGCGCCGCCGGGCGGGCACTGGTCGAAGACCATCGCGATGTCGGAGCCGAGGACGCCCTGGATCTGCATCGAGATCTCGGGCGTGAGCCGGTGGCGCGAGCCGTCGATGTGGCTCTGGAAGGTCGCGCCGTCGTCGTCGATCTGGTTGATGCCGGAGAGCGAGAAGACCTGGAAGCCGCCGGAGTCGGTGAGGATCGGGCGATCCCAGCCGGAGAAGCGATGGAGCCCGCCGAGCGCGGCCATCGTGTCGAGGCCGGGGCGCAGGTAGAGGTGATAGGTGTTGCCGAGGATGATCTTGGCGTCGAGCGGCGGCGCCTTCAGCTCGCCGACGGTCATGCCCTTGACCGTGCCCTGCGTGCCGACCGGCATGAACACCGGGGTCTCGATGTCGCCGCGCGGCGTGTGCAGGACGCCGGCGCGCGCGTGCCCGAGCACGCGGAGGAGCTCGAACGAGAAGCCGGGGGTGGGGAGCTGGATCAGCATCTGGCCGGGTGGGAGAGGAGCATGGCGTCGCCGTAGCTGAAGAACCGATACCCCGCGGCGACGGCGTGGGCATAGGCGGCGCGGATGCGATCGACGCCCGCGAAGGCGGAGACGAGCATGAGGAGCGTCGACTCGGGGAGGTGGAAGTTGGTGACGAGGTGATCGACGGCGCGGAAGGTGAAGTCGATGCCGGGGCGGATGAAGAGCTTGGTGTCGCCGGCGCCGGGGCGCACCTGCTTCGGGCCGCCCGCCGCCGACTCGAGCGTGCGCACGACGGTGGTGCCGACGGCGACGACGGGGCGGCCCGACGCGACGAGCGCGGCCGTCTCCTCCGGCACGTGGTAGCGCTCGCGGTGCATGACGTGGCGGGCGAGGTCGTCCTCGCGCACGGGCGCGAACGTGCCGAGCCCGACGTGCAGCGTGACCGTCGCGATCGAGGCGC
>JAIOII010001157.1 GCA_019912685.1 Kofleriaceae bacterium | reverse complement strand
GCGGGCGGCGCGGCGACGGCGACGGCGGGGGCGGGGGGCGGCTTCGGCGGCTCCGCGGGCGGTGGAGGCGCGACGGCGATCTCGACGAACGACGTCGGCGTCGGCGCGGGCCGTGGCTCGCCGCCGACCGCGACGAAGAACCCCGCGTGGGCGACGGCGCTGACCGCGACGATCGCAGGGAGCACGAGCGAGCGAGTCCACGACATGGCTACTTCTCCCTGGTCGACAGCACGGACGGGTCGACGTTGATCGCGAACTTCACGACGCCCTCGCGGCGCAGGAGGTCGATCACCTCCACGACGTGCGCGTGCGAGACCTGGCCGTCGGCGGCGATCGTGGCGCGCGTCTCCGCGTCCTGGCCGTGGGCGGCGGCGATGCGCCGCTGCAGGTCGGGCTTCGAGATCGGCTCGGCGTCGAGGTAGAGCCCGCCGCCGCGATCGATCGAGACGGCGAGCGTGGTCGGCGTGTCTCCGCCGGTCGCCGCGCTGGGCAGGTCGAGCGGGATGCTCTTCGCGGCGACGTAGCTCGCGGTCACCATCAGGATCACGAGCAAGACGAGGACGATGTCGACGAGCGGCGTGACGTTGATCCCGCTGATGAGCTCGTCGTCGTTCGAGGAGGTGGTCGCGGCCATGGCTCACTCCTGTCCGGTGGCGAGGCGTCCGCTCTTGAGGAAGGCGGTGATCTCGCGCGAGAGGGCGTCGGCGCGCGACAGGCGCGCGCGGATGACGCGGTTGAAGTAGTTGAAGGCGACGACGGCCGGGATGGCGACGCAGATGCCGACCGCGGTGGCGACGAGGGCCTCGCCGATCTCGGCCATGAGGCCGGCGCTCACCTTGCCCGAAGCACTCTCGAGCTCGTGGAAGGCATTGATGATGCCGATCACGGTGCCGAGCAGGCCGACGAAGGGCGCGTTCGAGCCGACGGTGCCGAGGAACGCGAGCCGGCGCTCCATGCTGACGCGCGCGGTCTGCGTCGCGCCGGCGATGCGCTCGGCGGCGGCGCCGGGATCGACGTCGACGTCGCTCAACCCGGCGCGGGCGATGCGGGCTTCGAACGAGCGCGAGCGCTCGAGGCGGCTGCGCGCGCCGTCGACGTCGCCCTTGCGGAGCGAGGCGACGAGGTCGTCCTTGAGCCGGCGGATGTCGTCGCGCGTCGCGAACATCACGATGGCGCGTTCGACGGCGATGGCGAGGCCGAGGATGGAGAGGCCGACGAGCAGCCACATCACCCATGTGGCGCCGAGGTCGGCGAGGCTGGTCAAGGTGTCCTGGAGGTTCATGGTCGTGGTCCTTCGAGCTGGAGTGGCGGTTGCGGTTGCGGTGGCGCTTTGCAGCGGGTGTGCCGCGCGAAGAGGTCAGAGTTACGAGGGCTTGGCGCGCCGTCCGCGCGCGTGTCCGCGGACAGCGGACAGGTGTCCGGGACGGTCAGGGCGTGACGCACGCGAAGCGCGTCGTCGCGTCGACGCCGCCGCGGCCGTCGCGCACCACGAACACGAAGCGTGCGAGCACGCCACCCGTCGGCGCCTCGCCGGCGTCGTCGGGCGCGATCCACGCGACGTCGATCGTCGCGGCCGTGGCGTCGGCCTCGATGACGCTGAACTGGCGATCGAGCGAGCCGACGCTCGTGAAGTGCGAGACCTGGAGCGTCTCCCGGCGCGTGACCGTCGTGCCGTCGGCGGCGACCGCGGCGTAGCGCTCGCGCGACGGCTCGGGGACGCCGAGCGTGAGCGCTACGC
>JAIOII010001156.1 GCA_019912685.1 Kofleriaceae bacterium | reverse complement strand
CTCGTAGCCGTCGATGTCGCTGCCCCGCAGCGCGAGGTCCGAGACCACGCCGTCGTCCTCGGTGACGACGCGGCGCCGGCTGCTCGGCCGCGACGAGCCGCCCGCGAGCGCGCCGTCGCCGACGAGCTCGCCGTAGGCCGCCTCGATCGCCGCGACCATCGCGGTCGCGTTCTGGAAGCGCTCGGCCGGATCCTTGGCCATCGCGCGCAGCACGATGTCGTCGACGTCGGGGGCCACGCCCTGGCTGCGCGCGCGCGTCGACGGGGCCTCGACCTCCGCGGTCAGGTGCTTGGTGAGCACGCCGACCGCGCTCTTGGCGACGTGCGGGTACTCGCCGGTGAGCACGCGGTACATGAGCGCGCCGAGCGCGTAGAGGTCGGTGCGCGCGTCGATGTCCTCGCCGCGGATCTGCTCCGGCGCCATGAAGTACGGCGTGCCGACGATCTGGCCGTGGTCGCTGAGGTCGGGATCGCGGCCGGGCTCGATCACCTTGGCGAGCCCGAAGTCGAGCACCTTGGCGAAGTCGCGGCCGCCGGTCGTGCGCGTGATGATGATGTTCTCGGGCTTGAGGTCGCGGTGCACGATCCCGAGCTCGTGCGCTTCGGCCAGCGCGCCGAGGATCTGGACGAGCAGCGGCGCCGCGCGCGCGAAGGGCAGCGGCCCGTCGCGGTCGACGATGTGCGCCAGGTCCTGGCCGCGCACGTGCTCCATGACGAGGTAGAGCGCGCCGCTGGCGGTGCCGAAGTCGAACACCTGCACCGTGTTCGGGTGCTGCAGCCGCGACACCGCCGTCGCCTCGCGCTCGAAGCGCGACACGACCTCCGCGTCGTCGGCGAGATCGCGGTGCAGCACCTTCATGGCCGCGATCTTGCCCATGCGCACGTGCTCGACCTTGTAGACGACGCCCATGCCGCCGCGCCCGACCACCTCGATCACGCGGTAGCGCCCGTCGACGAGCTTGCCGAGCCACGCCTGGTTCGACGCGGTGATGCGGCGATCGGGGCGCGCGGTCGCGCCCGAGGCCTCGCCATCGACGCGCTCGCGCACCGCCGCCAGGTCGAGCGCGGACGCGCGCAGCATGTCCGCGCCGCACTCGGAGCAGAACCGCTGCTGCTCGTTGTAGCTGGCGCGGCAGCGCGGGCAGAAGTAGCGCGGCGCGGGCGTGCTCACGTTTCCAACTCTGGACCCGTCGAACGTACCGCAGTTTCATGGAGTCGGCGGCGGGCGTCCCTCGCGCAGGTGACGCGCCCAGCGCACGAAGCGGCGCCAGTCGACGGCGGCGGCGAGCGCGACGCCGCGCACGCTCGGGTTCGCCCGGACCGTGCGGTAGTACGCGTCGAGCTTGCCGGTGCGCTCGAGGAACAGCACCACGTGCTGCGAGACGGCGTAGTAGATGGCGCCCTCCGCGCCGTACAGCTCCTCGCGGCCGGCGAACGCGAGGCGGTTGCGCCCGGGCAGCGTGCGCCGCGTGATCGCCGTCTGCAGATCGAGCAGGCGGTAGTTGGCGACGAACACCAGCTTCCCGCGCCGGACGTGTGCGCCGCCGTACATCGATGCGATGCCCTCGTTGAGCCACGCCGGGATCTGCGGGAAGTCGTCGACGATGAGCGGGTGGACGAGCTCGTGGCGGAGGTTGCCGCGGCCCTTCGACAGGTTGACCGCGGCGACGCGCGCGTCGGGGCGGTAGAAGCCCTGCCCGGCGGGCACGCGGGCGTAGCCCAGCGCCAGCGCCTGGTACTCCTCGTCGTCTTCGTAGAGCACGAGGTCGACCGGTGGGTGCGCCTCGCCACGCGGCGCCACGAAGCGCCGGTTGACGTCCGCGTGGACGATCCGCGCGAGCGCGACGAGCCCGGCGACGTCGTGGCGCGGGATGCGGCCGCGGATCACGACCGGCGTCGGGCCGTGATCGATGCGCCCGATCACCGGCTGCTCCATGATGAGCTTCCGGAGGCGCGCGGCCTCGCCGAGCTCCGGCGGCAAGACGAGCTCCTGGCCGCTGCCACGCGACGCCGAGGTCGCGTCGACCGCGCCGCCGTGCCGCCAGCACCCGGCCAGCAACACGGTGACGAGCACGAGAGCCCGCATCCTGACAGTGTGAAGGGACGCGGGCGCGCCCGCCACCACGGAATCGTCGTCGAGCCGACGACGTTCGTGGCTGATCACACCGTCGACGTCATGCGCGTGAGCGGCCCCACAACGCACGTGCCGCACTGCGCTAAGGGTTGTCCCGTAACTCATCCAGGTGAAGGTTGTGGAGGAGGGCAACGGCGTTCAGTGAGACCGGGAGATGGCGCGCGCGGAGGCGATGGTCGCGCAGGACGCGCCAGTTCTTCAGGCGCGCGATGGCGTGTTCGATGCGGGCGCGACGCCGTCGGTGCCGGCGCCACGCACGGTCACGCAGGATGCGGTTGCCGCGGAAGACAGGCGTGACGAGCTCGGGAA
>JAIOII010000119.1 GCA_019912685.1 Kofleriaceae bacterium | reverse complement strand
GCGCCGGCCCGTCGCAGCCGCGCAAGAAGGGCTGGGCCTTCTGGCGCTGAGCGGGTGAGAACGCGCGGGCGCGGGGGGTGATTCCCGCGGTGAGCCGACGGCAGAGCGGCGCGCGGCACGCTACCTTCGTGGCGTGCTGCGCGCCGTCGTGTGCCTGGTCGCTGTCGCTGCGTGTCGCTCGCCGTCGACCGGGTCCGCGAACGCGACCGGAACCGCGACCGCTGCCGGATCCGCAGACGCAGACGCAGACGTAGACGCACTCGCACTCGCACTCGCCGACGCGACCGTGACCCCGGTCGACGCGGCAGTCGATGCGCCGCTGGCGACGATCGTCGACTGGCCGATCGCGTGGCCGCCGTCGCGCGACGCCGCGATGCTCGTCTACCGGCGCGCGCACAGCGACGCGGACGCGGCCGACACGACGATCGTGCCGCGGATGATCGTCTTGCACTATACGGCCGGCGGCTCGGCGAAGGGCACGAAGTCGTACTTCGATCGGCCGCGCCTCGAGGCGTCGCGCGCCAAGCTGCGGGAGGGCGGTGACGTCAACGTGTCGGCGCATTTCCTGGTCGATCGCGACGGCACGATCTTCCGGCTCATGCCGGAGACGCGGATGGCGCGCCACGCGATCGGGGTGAACCACGTGGCGATCGGCGTCGAGAACGTCGGCGACGAGGACCGGTACCCGCTCACCGACGCGCAGGTCGAGGCCAACGCCGCGCTCGTCCGCGACCTCGTCGCCCGCTTCCCGACGATCGAGCTGCTCGTCGGCCACCACGAGGTCCGCGCGCTGGAAGGCACGCCGTGGTTCGTGGAGCGCGATCCGACGTACCGCAACAAGAAGCCCGATCCCGGCGCCCGCTTCATGGCGGCGGTGCGCGCGAAGCTCACCGACCTTCCCGTCAAGGCGACGCCCTGATCAGGTGGCGCTGCGCCGCAGGTAGCGGATGCCCTCGACGGGCGCGAACCCCCAGCGGCGGTAGAACTCGTCGAGCTCGGGCTTGCACTGCAGCTCGACGTGGCGCACCTGCGCGACCTCGGGGTGGGCCATCACCGCGTCCATCACGTACTGGCCGAGGCCGGTGCCGCGCTCCTCGGGCGCGACGATCACGTCGAAGATCGTCGCCTTGTAGACGCCGTCGCCGACGACGCGCGCGAACGCGACCAGCCGGCCACTCTCGCCGATGAACGCGAAGGGCAGGCAGCCGCGCAGCATCGCCTCGACGCCCGCCCGCGTCCGGCCCTTCGCCCACCACACGTCGTCGTAGAACGCGAGCAGCTGGTCGACCTGCGCGGGTGACAGCGTGTGCGTGAGCTCGACGTCGATCATGGCTCGCTCGCGATCATCGTCGCTGCTCCTTCACGGCGCGCTCGTAGAGCGCCATGTAGTCGTCGGTCATCCGCTCGGCCGAGTAGCGCTCGAGCGCCACGGCGCGCGCCCGCGCGCCCATCGTCTTCGCCTTCGCCGGATCGTCGATCAGCCGCTTCAGCCGGTCGCGCAGCTCGGCCTCGTCGACGGCGGTGAGGAAGCCGGTCTCGCCTTCGTCGACGACGCCCGGGATGCCGCCGACCGACGTCGACACGATCGGCAGCCCGCTGGCCATCGCCTCGGGGACGACGAGCGGCAGGCCCTCGCTCTTCGACGACAGGCAGAAGACGTCGAACGCGGTGAGCAGGCGCGCGACGTCCATGCGGCGCCCGAGCACGTGCGCCTTGGCCGGATCGGTCAGCGCCTTCACCGCCGCTTCGAGCGCCTCGCGCGTCGGCCCGTCGCCGACGAACACGACGTGCACGTCGGGCCCGAGGAGCGGCGCGATCGCCATGAGCAGGAGCGTCTGGTTCTTGAACTCGTCGATGCGGCCGACGGTGCCGACCACGATCGCCCGCTCCGGGATCCCGAGCTCGGCGCGCACTGCCGCCCGCGCCGCCGCGTCGGGCCCGAACTTCTCGAGGCGGATGCCGTTGGGCACGACGACGATGCGCGCGTCGGACGCGTCGCGCTGCGTGCGCGCCTGCTGCGCGGTCACCGTCGACACGGCGACGAACGAGCTCACGAGCTTGGCCGCCTGCTTGCGCAGGAAGCGGTGACCGCGCGAGCCCGGGTTGAGGCCGTGCTTGGTGTGGACCGCGGCCGCGCCGGCGAGTCGCGCCGCCGGCGCGCCGTAGATGAGGGGCAGCGGGTTGTGCGTGTGGACGACGTCGGCCTTGCG
>JAIOII010001155.1 GCA_019912685.1 Kofleriaceae bacterium | reverse complement strand
CTCCTGCGGCCGCGCTGGGTGACGGTCGCCGCGCCG
Organism: Kofleriaceae bacterium; assembly: GCA_019912685.1. Lineage (GTDB taxonomy): Bacteria > Myxococcota_A > Polyangia > Haliangiales > Haliangiaceae > UBA2376. The sequence continues at coordinate 2,228 of JAIOII010001155.1, read as the reverse complement.
GGGGTCGTCGGGCGCATGGGCGCGCCGGCGACGCCGGCGGAGCTGGCGCGCCACAACTGCGTGCGGTTCATGGGGCCGGGAGGGAAGCCGGCGCCGTGGTGGTTCGCGGGCGACGACGGCGAGCCGGTGGCGTTCGCGCCCGACGGCAACTTCCTGGTCGACTCCGGCGATGTCTTGCTCGACGCGGCGATCGCCGGCGTCGGCGTGGCGCAGGTGCTCGACTTCATGGCCGCGGGCGCGCTGCGCGACGGCCGCCTCGTCGAGTTGCTGTCACGCCACGGGTGCGCCGGGCCGCCGATCCACGCCGTCACCACGCCCGAGCGCGGACGCGCCGGCGCCGTCCGCGCCGTCATCGACTTCCTGGCGGCGCGCTTCGCCGCGCCCGCCGCCTGACGTGGGGCGAACGCGAGGCGCGTCGCGCAGGATGGCGCCGACGAGGTTCTTGCGCGTGATCGCGGCCGCGGTGAGCACGCCGCCCATGAGCGCGCCGCCGACGCCGGCGGTGCAGACGTCGGCGCCGGTGAGGTAGAGGCCGGCGATCGCCGTGTGCGCGCGCAGCTGGCGGGCGGCGAAGCGCGCGGGCGTGTGCGCGAGCCCGTAGATCTCGCCGTGCGGATGCCCGGCGAAGTGGGCGGTCGAGAGCGGCGTCGACAGCTCGACGTGGTCGGCCTTGCCGGCGAGCTGCGGGCGCTGGCGGACGAGGGCCTCCATCATGCGGTCGGCGAGCCGCTGCTTGAACGCCTCGTAGTCCTGGCCGCGCTTCTTCCAGGGCGTCTCCTCCCAGCGCGCGAACCACTCGTACGGGGCGAGGCCGACGACCTCGACGGTCGCGCGGCCGGGGTGGCGGCGGGCGAAGTCCGGGTCCTTGGCCGACGGGAAGGAGAGGTACGCGACGGGGAGCGGAGCGTCCGGATCCCGGACGAAGCGGGCGCAGGCGGCGTCGTGGTCCTCGTGGGGATAGACCCACAGGTTCGAGCGGCCGAGGCCGAGCGCCGCCGCGTCCTCCCGGAAGCCGAGGTACAGGGAGAGGTGCGAGTACGACGGTGGCGCGCCCGCGATCGTCGGCGCGAGGCCGGCCTTCGCGGCGACCTCGCGCGGCAGGAGGCGGCCGGCGGTGATCGCGAGCCCGGCGTCGCTGATGACGCGCGGCGCGCGGATCTCCTCCCCGGAGGCGAGGCGGACGCCGACCGCCTTGCCGTCGGCGACGAGGATCTGGGCGACGTCGGCGGAGGTGACGACGGCGCCGCCGGCGCGCTCGATGCCGGGGAGCATCGTGGCGGCGATGCGCGAGGAGCCGCCGACCGGGTACGCGCCGCCGGCGAGGTAGTGGCCGACGAGGAGCGCGTGCATGAACCAGCTCGCCTGCGACGGCGGCAGCCCGTAGTCGCCGTACTGGCCGGTGAGGACGGCGGCGAGGCGCGGGTTGTCGGTTAGCTCCGCCATGACCTGCGCGACGGTGCGGCTCGCCTCGCGCAGCCCGGGCGCGCGGAGGAGCGGCGAGGCGAGGCGGCCGAGGAGCGGCGGCAGCGCCTTCTCGAGGAAGAAGCGCTTGCTCGTGCGCACGGTCTCGCGGATGCGCTCGAGGTAGCGATCGATCGCGGCGGTGTCGCGCGCGGCCGGGAAGTACTCGTGCATGCGCTGGCGGAAACGCTCGCGGCCGGCGACGAACTGGTAGTGGTCGTCGCCGATCACGATCGTGTCGTAGACCTCGCCCATGTCGGCCCACGCGAGCTCGCCGTCGGTGAGGTGGTCGAACGCGCGGCGGAGGAGCGAGCCGGGGCGGTGGACGTCGCCGACGTAGTGCACGCCGACGTCCCACTCGTAGCCGGGGCGGTGGAAGGTGTGGGTGAAGCCGCCGGCCGTGTAGTGGCGCTCGAGCACGAGGACGCGCTGGTGCGCATGGCGCGCGAGCATGGACGCCGCGGTGAGGCCGCCGAGGCCCGAGCCGATGACGATGGCGTCGTACGTCGACTGGGCGGGGATGCCGTGTTGCTTGTAGCTGCGGCCGATGCGGGTCATCGCGTGCTCCGTGAGCGGGTGGTGGTTCTGGTCGGCGTCGTGCGGAAGCCGGCGAGCTCGTGGTCGACGGCGGCGAGCTGCTCGAGGACGCGCAGCGAGAGGCGCCCGGCGAGGTACAGCGAGACGAGGCCGTGGGTGGACGCCCAGAGCAGGCGGGCGATCGCGAGGGCGTCGCCGGCGAGCGCGCCGCCGTCGACCGCGGCGCGCAC
>JAIOII010001154.1 GCA_019912685.1 Kofleriaceae bacterium | reverse complement strand
GTCGCGTCGGCGCGCGTCCGCATCGGCGTCGCCTCGCGCGGCATGCTCGGCAGCGAGCCGCGCCAGGTGTTCTCCGCCGACGACGGCACGTTCACGATCGCCGGACTGCCGCGCAAGGCGCTCGAGGCGGTGGCGCTCGCCGAGAGCGGCTCGTCGCAGACGGTGCCGGTCGACGCGAGCGCGGGTGACGTCGCGAACGTGAAGCTCACCGTCGACATCACCGGCACGATCGCCGGGGTCGTGGTCGACAGGACCGGCGAGCCGCTCGAGGGCGTGCAGGTCGGCGCCATCCCCGACTTCCGCAGCGGCAACTTCGATCCGCAGGCGTTCCGCCTGCGCGGCTTCGCCCAGGAGCTGACCGACGCGGGCGGCCGCTTCGAGCTCGCCGGCCTCGCGCCGGGGGCGTACATGGTGCGCGCGCCGAGACCGGCACCAGGGACCTGCGCATCGTCCTGCCGGCCGACGGCAGCGTGAAGGGCAAGGTCGCCTTCGCCGACGGCACGGTGCCGACGCCGTTCACGGTCGGCGTCGGCTTCACGCAGGAGCCGGTGGCGAGCAAGGACGGCAGCTTCGAGCTCGGCGCGCTGCCGCCGCGGACGTACCAGCTGATCGTGCGCGGTCCGCAGATCGATCAGAAGACGGTGGCGGTCGAGGTGAAGGAAGGCGAGGTGACCGACGCGGGCACGATCACCGTGAGCAAGGGGCGCACGATCGCGGGCAAGGTCGTGTTCCAGGGCAACCCGGTCGCGGGCGCGACCGTGCTCGCCGGGCGCCAGATCTTCGGGACCGGCTCGAGCAACACGGCGAACTTCGGCGGCGGGCCGCCGGGCCGCAGCAACAACCGCGAGGCGACGACCGACGAGCACGGCGCCTTCACCATCTCGGGGCTCGGACCGGCGGACGTCACCGTCGTCGCCGAGCACCCGGACCACGGGCGCTCGCCGGCGATCCGGCTCCAGCGCGGCGTCTCCGACGAGCGCGCGATCGTGCTGGCGCTCGCCGGGTTCGGCTCGCTCGTCGGCAAGGCGACCGACGCGCAGGGCCCGGCCGCCGACACGATCATCACGGCGCAGTCGGTGACCGCCTACAACGCGATGTACTCGGTCGCGACCGGCCCCGACGGCACGTACCGCTTCGACAAGCTCGCGCCCGATACCTACAAGGTGTCGGCGATGCTCGGCATGCCGATGCGCGGGATGACGTTCCACTCGACGCGCGCGACGGTCGTGTCGGGCAAGGAGGCGCGCGCGGATCTCGCGGTGCAGAAGGGCGACGTGAGCTTGACCGTGACGGCGAAGGCCGAGAACGGCGAGTTCAAGGGCGGCTTCGCGTGGCTCTTCTCGGGCGCCGTCACCGGGGCGACCGGACGCGCGCTCAGCGCGCGCGCGGCGGCGCAGGAGGGCGGCATGTCGAAGCTGGAGATCATGTTCGGAGGACGCCCCGTGACGTACGGCGACCTCCTGCCCGGCGCATACAGCGTGTGCGTGTCGGCGATCCCGGCGGAGGTCGCCGGCGGTATGCAGGCGATGACCTACCTCGAGCGCCACGGCGACGAGCTCCCGGCGTTCTGCAAGCCGGTGGCCGTGACGGCGCAGCCCGCGGCGCAGCAGGTCGAGGTCACCGTCGAGATTCCGCCGAACCTCCCGGACTGATCAGACGAAGTGCAGCCAGTGGTCGTGCTTGGTGTCGCCGCCCTTCACGACGGCGAAGAACGACTCCTGCAGGCCCTTGGTGATCGGCCACTCGCCCTTGCCGAGCTTGCGCTGGTCGATCTCGCGCACCGGCGTGATCTCCGCGGCGGTGCCGGTGAGGAAGACCTCGTCGGCGGTGTAGAGCTCGTCGCGCGCGATCATCTCCTCGCGCACCTCGACGCCGCGCTCGCGCAGGAGCTGGATCGCGGTGTCCCGCGTGATGCCGGCGAGGATCGCCGCGCCGAGCGGCGGCGTGCGCACGACGCCGTTCTTCACCACGAAGATGTTCTCGCCCGTGCCCTCGGCGACGTAGCCCTGCGGGTCGAGCATGAGCGCCTCGTCGTAGCCGCTCTTGAGCGCGAGGCGCTTGGCGAGCACCGAGGTCACGTACTGACCGCAGATCTTGCCCTTGTTCATGATCGAGCTCGAGCTCGACCGGGTGTAGCCGCTGATGATGCAGCGGATGCCCTTCTTCAGGCCCTCGTCACCCAGGTACGCGCCCCACTCGAACGCGGCGACGACCGTGCGCACCGGCGGCTCGAACGAGCCCAGGCCGAGCGCGCCCGCGCCCAGGTAGACGAGCGGGCGCAGGTACGCCGACGTCATCTTGTTCGTGCGCACGACGTCGGCGCACGCCGCGATCACCTGCTCGCGCGTGAACGGGACGTCCATCGTGCAGATCGTGGCGGAGTCGAAGAGCCGATCGATGTGCTCGCGCAGCCGGAACACCGCGGTCTTGCCGTCGGTGCGCTGGTAGGCGCGGATGCCCTCGAACGCGCCCACGCCGTAGTGCAGCGTGTGCGCGAGCATGTGATCGGTGGCGTCGTCCCAGGGGACGAGCTTCCCGTCGATCCAGATCGATTCGACCTTCTTGATCGCCATGATGCGGTCGTACCAACCGCGGGCCGCCAGAGCAAGGCACAGATACCGGTCTCGGGACCGCCGCAGCCTACGTCCCGAGCACGCGCTCGAACGCACCCCGGATGTCCACCTGCCACCGGGCCACACGATCACGCAGCGCGTCGCCCGAGGGAAATCCGCAGCGTCGCGCCAGGCGGCCGAGCTCGGTCGCGTCGTCGGGCAGGCGGCTCACCGGGCGATCGTGCACGACGCGCAGGCGGTGCTCGATCAGCCTCAGGAACTTGTAGCCCTCCTCGAGCACCTCCAGGTCGTGGCGCGGTCCACGCCCGGCGGCGCGCGCCGCGCGCAGGGCCGGCGCCGTCGACGGCGTGCGCAGGGTGGGGACCGCATGCCCATGGGCGAGCTGCAGGTACTGCGCCGCGAACTCGACGTCGATGATGCCGCCCTTGCCGACCTTCAGATCGCTCGGGCTGCCGAGCTCCTTCTCCATGCGGTCGCGCATCGCGATGATCTCCGCGGCGATCGCCCGCTCCGACGGCGGCGCGCTCGACCACAGCCACGTCGCGACGTCGGCGGCGACCTCGGCGCCGAGCGACACGTCGCCCGCGATCGGTCGCAGCTTGATGAGCGCCTGCCGCTCCCAGAGCCGCGCCTCGTGCGCGTGATAGCGGCGCCACCCGGACAGGGACGACACGAGCAGGCCCTGCGATCCCGACGGGCGCAGGCGCGTGTCGACCTCGTAGAGGCGCCCGCGCGGCGTGCGTGCGTGCAGGCCGGTGACGAGGCGCTGGCCGAGGCGTGTGAAGTACTCGACGGCAGGCAAGGGCCGCGCCCCGTCGCTCTCGCCGGGCTCGTCGCCCGCGTCGTAGACGAAGACGACGTCGAGGTCCGCGGCGTAGCCGAGCTCGCGCCCGCCGAGCTTGCCGAGCCCGAGCACGGCGAGCCGGCCCTCACCGCCCGCGGACGTGCGCACCACGCCGTGGCGCTGGCGCAGCTCGGCGGCGACGCGATCGAACGCGCGCGCGAGGCACACCTCGGCGATCTCGGTCAGGTCGGCGCACACGTCGAGGGGCTCCGTGCGCCCCGCGAAGTCGGCGAGCCCGACGCGCAGCACCTGCCCGTTCTTGAACTCGGCGAGGGCGCTCCACGCGAGCTCGGTGTCCCCCGGGTCGGCAGCGGCCCGCGCCGAGGATCGAGCCGAGCAGGCGGAGCAGCGCGCGCTTCTCGTCGAGCAGCTTCCACACCGACCACGACGCGCCGCGCTTGCCGATGAGGTCG
>JAIOII010001153.1 GCA_019912685.1 Kofleriaceae bacterium | reverse complement strand
GGCGGCGCGCTCGCAGTAGTTCTCGCGGCCGAGGCGGCACGGCCGGCAGCGGCCGCAACCCCACGGGCCGTACACCAGCACGGCGTCGCCCCTGGCCACGGACGTCACGCCGGCGCCGAGCGATTCGACCCACCCTGCGTTCTCGTGGCCCAGCGTGAACGGCAGCGTCCACGGCAGCTGGCCTTCGGGCCAGTCCATGAGGTGCAGATCGGAGTGGCACGCACCCGCGCCCCCGATCCGGATCAACACCTCTCCCGGGCCCGGCTCGGGGACCGCGCGCTCGCGCAGCTCCGCCGGGCTTCCCCATCGCGTCAGTTGGAATGCCTTCATGACGGACCGAGATCAGCAAGCGACGTGCCGCGCCGTCACAGGAGCGGATGCGTCTCGGTCGTGGCCATGGGCTGGAGCGCGGTGAGCGGGTGGATCGCCTCGCTCTCGTCGAACCAGATGTACTCGTCGAATTGCGCCGGCAGGACCGCCTGGAAGTAGTGGCTCTGGAGCTCGGTGTCGGGGCGGTACACGACGCCGATCGCGCGCTCGAGTCGCGCGTCCATCAGCTCGTCGACGAGCGCCTCGCGTACCGGATCGCGCAGGTGGAGGAGGAAGGCGGGCACGCCGGCGTCGTGACAGAGCCGCTCGTAGCTGTCGGGACGCGCCGGCCGTACGCTCATCAGCTCCATCGGCTCGTCCCACGCGTGCGCCGCGGCCACCGTGCCATGGTCGGTGCCGAAGCCGACCACGAAGACGTCGTCACCGAACGCCTGGCGGCAGAGCTGACCGACGTTGTGCTCGCCGCGCGCGGCCATCTCGGTCGCGCTCGCGTCGCCGACGTGGGAGTTGTGCTCCCACACGATGACCTTGCCGTCGCCGCGGTGCGTGATGATCGAGCGCAGCGTGTCGAACATGTGCTGGTCGCGCAGGTTCCACGACTCCGCGGCGCCGTAGTACATCGCGCGGTAGTAGCGCTCGGCGTCGGCGACGACGCGCGCGTTCTGGGCCGCGTCGAAGAACTCGTCGCCGTCCTGCGCCGCGTACTCGAGCCGCTTCGCCAGGAGGTCGCGCAGCATGGCGACGACGTCGGCCTCGCACGACTGCATGCGGCCGAGCAGCGCGGCGCGTCCGTACGCCGCGGGATCGTGCTGCCACGGCGTCAGCCGGCCGTAGCGCTCGCGCGCGGCCTCGGCGGCGATGCGATCGACGCGGTCGAGGTAGCGCACGACCTCGTGCGCCGAGACGTACATGCTGTAGAGGTCGAGCCCGGAAAAGCTGACGTCGTGCTCGCCCTCGCCGTTGTACGCGCGGAGCCACTCGATCAGCTGGTGCGTCTCCCAGTTGCGCCACATCCACGTGGGGAAGCGCGCGAACGGCGCCCAGCGACGCGGCCGCGGCGGCCGGTGGCGGACGTAGCGATCGACCGCCGAGGCGTCCGGCCAGTCCGCCTCGACGGCGACGGCGCGGAAGCCCTTGCGCAGGACGAGCTCCTGCGTGATGAGCGTGCGCATCCGGTAGAACTCGGACGTGCCGTGCGTCGCTTCGCCGAGCAGGACGACCCGCGCGTCGCCGATGCGCTCGAGCAGCGAGTCGATGACGCCGTCCTCGATGCGGGCGATGGGCTCCGCGCACTCGGCGATCAGCCTGGCGACCGTCGGCGCGCGCGCGGCGGGCCGCGGGCTCGCGAGCGGTCCGGGGT
>JAIOII010001152.1 GCA_019912685.1 Kofleriaceae bacterium | reverse complement strand
GCACGGCGACCATGCGCAACGACTCCTCGGCGCCGTCGCGCTCGCGCCAGAGTCCGATCTGCGGGCCGCGGAACGCCTCGACGAAGACGGCGTAGCCGGCGCCGCGCGGCGTCGGCTTCTACGTCCGCCAGAACGGCGGGTACCTGACGAGCACGACGCCGCGCGGCGCCGGCTACGCCGTCTTCGTCGAGGCGTTCCGCGGCCCGCAGATCGGACTCTGGCGCGAGCGCGACGGCGCCGAGGAGTCGTTGCGCATGGTCGCCGTGCCCGCGCTCGACGCCGGCGTCACCTACGCCGTGCGCTTCCGCTGCGAGCAGGCCGGCGCGAGCACGGCGCTCGCCGCGCGCATCTGGCCCGCCGGCGCGCCGGAGCCAGCCGAGTGGACCGTGACGACGACCGATACGACCCCGGGGCTGCAAGCGGTGAGCGGCGGCGTCGCGGTCGACGCCTGGAACACGGTGACGCCGGGCAACGGAGGCGCGCCGGGGCCGATCCACGTCGACGACCTCGTCGTCACGTCGCGGTAGATCGGCCGCTCGGTTTCGAAGCCTCGGCCGGTCGCGCGCGCCCGAGATACTTCATGAGCTTGTAGAGCGCGCGGACCTGTTCGAGGCGAGCCGTGATCGCCGCCGGCGACATGTCGACAACGTCACTCGAGCTCGTCATCAGCGTTCCCTTCGAGCGCCGCCAGATCCGCGAGATCCTGGGGCCGCCCGGCGATCCGCTTCATCGTAGCAAGTCCTTCACGCGAGACGACCGCGATCCGGCGTGACCCGACGACGAGCTCGACACGATCGGCCCACACGGGCGCGAGCTCCGGGCTGACGACGAGGACGTCGAGCGGCAATAGATCCTGCGTGTCGGCGTCGAGCTTCGAGACGCGGTGCACGACGCGGGGACGGCCGGCGCGGAGCCCGAAGGTCATCCTGCGAGCCGGGACGTCGAATCCGATCGTCCTGGCGATGCGCAGGACGTCGTCTACCCGGGCTTCGGCTACCAGCAGATCGATGTCCATCGTGGCTCGAGGATGGCCGTGCATCGCGAGCGCGAGACCACCGCAGACGGCATAGTCCACGTCCTCGCGATGCAGGGCGTCGACGAGCGCCTCGAGCTCGGCGACCAGGTCCAGCGCCATGACACGAGTGTAGGGCGTCAGCAGGCCAATCCGAAGCGATCAGAAGGTGCCGCCGACCGCGAGGCCCGGCGTGACCGAGCCGTGCGGCGACGCGAGCGCCGCCGGCATCGCCGCCCAGCGGCGCTTGTTCTGCCTGTGCGCCGTGACGCCCGCGCCGACCATGTCGTAGAGCGTGCCGGCGACGGCGAGGGTCGCGGCGGTCACGAGCATCCCGGTGTTCTCCGGCCCGTGGTCCCCGATGCTGCCGAAGACGAGGCCCACGCCGGCGAGCCGCATCGCCATGCCGATGAGCCCGATCTCGCCGACGTACCAGCGGCCGGCGGACGGCGCGATCACGAAGAGCCCGATGGCGGCGGTCGGAGCCTCGTCGAACGCACCCTTCTCCGCAGCGATCATGAGCCCGACGGTCGCGCCGAACGAAAGGCCGAACGCGACGACGGGACGGTGCGCGCCCGGGCGTGCCTTCGGCAGCGGCGCGATCGGCGGCGGC
>JAIOII010000118.1 GCA_019912685.1 Kofleriaceae bacterium | reverse complement strand
CCGTGACGCCGTTCACCTCGGCGAGCCGCGCGGCGAACGTCGCGCGCGAGGCATCGCGATCGGCCGCCGCCGCCCGCGCGTCGACGATCGCCACCGCCTCGTCGGCCGAGGCCGTCGCGGCGGACAGCGCGACCAGCGCGGTCGCTACCGCGGCAGCGACTCGAGATACTTGGAGAGCGCCCATACGTCCTTGGGGCGCATGCCGTCGAACTGGATGCCGACGCTGTCGTCGGTCGACCAGCGCACGACCGCGCCGATGGAGATCGCCGTCTCGTGGTTCGGCACGCGGAAGCTGATGTGGACGCGCTGCCCCATCGGCAGGCGCGCGTGCTTCACGAGCGCGCCGCCGATCGACAGGTTCGAGATGCGCGTCTCCGCGGCGTCGTCCGCCGCGCCGTTCTTGGCGAACGCGCAAACGAGGTCCACATCGTGTCGCGTGGAAGAGCGGCGGTTGTCGGCCATGGCCTCTCCGATTGTAAGTCGGAGCCGGGCCGTGGCCAGCGGCATCGCGCCTGCAAATTCAGGTAGGTCGCCGGGAGTCGCGTCGTCGAGCGTCAGAGCTTGACGTCAATGAACGCCTTCTTGCGCAGGTCCTCGATCCAGGCCTGCGTCTGCTTGTCCATCTCGCGCCGCCGCAGCTCGCCGCGGATCTGCTCCTTCAGGTCGTCGAAGGTCTTCATGTCGTTGCGCTTGACCTCGGTGACGTGGAACACGTGCAGCCCGGTCGGACCGCTCACCGGTCCGCGCACCTCGCCCTTGTCCATGGCGAAGACGACGCTCTCCCACTGCGGATCGAGCGAGCCGCGCTCGATCCAGCCGAGCTCGCCGCCGCCCCCCTTGGAGGCCCCGTCCTCGCTCACCTGCGCGGCCACCTCGGCGAAGTCCTCGCCGCCCTTCACGCGCGCGATCGCGGCCGCCGCCTTGGCCTTGGCCGCGGCGACCTCCGGCTCGCTCGGGCGCTCGGGGAGCGCGAACAGCATGTGCGACAGCCGCACCGCGCTCACCGCCTCCGAGCGGCGCAGCATCTGGTCGTAGCGCGCGCGGACCTCGTCGTCCGTGACGTTCACCTTGGGCGCGACCAGCTGGTTCATCGCCTTCACGCGCGTGAGCTGGCGCTGGATGTCGGCGCGGTACGCGGTGATGTTGTAGCCCTGCGCGACCAGCGCCTGCTGGAACTGCTTCTCGTCGAGCTTGTTGTTGGTGCGGATGTCGGTGATCGCGGCGTCGATCTCCTTGGCCGTCACCTCGATCTTCGCGTCGGCCGCGGCCTGGAAGATCAGCTCCTCGTTGACCAGCTCGTCGAGCACCTGGCCGCGCAGCTTCTCGAGCCGGCGCGCGCGCTCCTTCGGATCCTCGATGCCCTCGACGTCGGCCTCGTACGGCGCCATGCGCACCGTGAGCTCCGTGTCGAGGATGACCGAGTCGTTGACCACCGCGACGACGCGGTCGACGATGTAGGCGCGCCGGGCCTTCTTGGCCTTGGGCTGGGCGACGGCGGTGCCCGCGAGCGCCAGGAGCGCGACGAGGGCGGCGAACAGGAACAGGCGAGGACGCATCACGACTCCCGGTTGGACCAGCGCGCGGCTCATTTGGTTGCCGGCGGATCGACCGGAGGCGGAACGGGCATTTGCACGCTCCCCGGCGGCTGATCCGCGGGCGGCTTGGTGAGGTCCGGCAGCGGCATCGACTCGCCGTGCGGGTCGCCGCCCTGCGTCGAGGTGTCGATCTTCACCTTCGACAGGTTGGCCTCGTCGATCGTGATCTTCGCCTTGTTGCGCAGGCCGTCGATGAACAGCTTCTGCGCGTCGACGCGCTTCTCGCGATAGAGCTTGTTGCGGATCTGCTGCGAGGCGTCGGCGAGCGTGCGGGTCATCGCCTTGCGCCGCCCGGTCTGCTTGAGCACCCAGAACGTCCCGTCGCCGGCGTCGATCACGCCGGAGACGTCGCCGGTCGAGACCAGCGCGAACGTGCCCTCCACCACCGGCCTGGGCCAGTCCTTCGACTCGATCGTCATGTAGCGGAGGTCGCCGCCGCGGAGCTTGGTCTCCTCGTGGCTCGTGTACTTCGCGACGAGGTCGCGGAATCCCTTGTTGGTCTTGCCGGCGTCGCCCTTGGCCTCGGCGGCGACGCGCTCGGCCTGCGCCTTCGAGCGCAGGACGATCGCCGACGCGCGCACCTCCTCGGGCTTCACGAACTCCGCGAGGTGGCTGTCGTAGTACGTCTTGATCTCGGCGTCGCTGATCGAGTCGGGCGTGACGCGCACCTCGAACTCGTCCTTCATCAGCTTCTGGATCATCACCTGCTTCATCGTGCGGATGACTTCCGGATCCTTGTCGAAGCCGCGGCGCTCGGCCTCCCTGGCCAGCACCTCGAAGCGGATGAGGCTGTCGAGGAACTCCTTCTTCTGCTCGAGCGACGTGTAGCGGGCGCGGATGTACGGCGACTGCCGGTTCAGGCGCTCCTGCAGCTCCCCGACGGTGATGACGACGTCGTCGACCCTGGCGAGCGGGGTGGAGAGGTCGGCCGGCGACTGGCCCGGCTGGGCCTTCGGCGCGACCTTGTCGGTGGGCGCCTTCTTCTTGTTCTTGTCGGCGTTCTCCTGGCAGGCAGTTGCGCCGAAGGCCGAGAAGGCCGCCACGAGCGCCATGGTGATCACGCAACGGTTGCGCATAACTACCTTCCCGGATTGAGGTTTTGGCGATTCAGGTAGCACGCTCGATGAGCGACTGCAAGCGCCGTCTGGCGGCCTCGGCGGGCGCCGTCTCGGTCGCGCCGATGGGCACGTGGAGGCGGCCGTCACGCTCGAGCTTCCACGGCCCGGGCACCTTCGTCACGTCGACCGGCGTCGACGGCCCGAGGCCGATCGCGAGGCGCGCGCGGGTGAGCTCGACGGAGATGGCGTCGATGCGGCGGGCGAGCGCCTTCACCACCATGAGGTCGGCGAGGAGCAGGACCTCGCCGGGGAGCGGCCCGTACCGGTCCTGCATCTCGTCGAGGACCTCGCGCACCTCGTCCTCGTCCTCGATCGCCGAGAGCCGCTTGTACAGCTCGAGGCGCTGGCCGGTGTCGGGCACGTAGTCGTCGGGGATGAAGCCGGGGACCTCGATCGTCAGCTCGGGATCGACGAGCTGGTGGATCGGCTGGCCGCGCAGCTCGGCGACGGCGGCCTCGAGCATCTTCGTGTACTGGTCGAAGCCGACCGATGCGATCGAGCCCGACTGCTTCGCGCCGAGGAGCTCGCCGCCGCCGCGGATCTCGAGGTCGGCCGACGCGATCTGGAAGCCGGCGCCGAGCTCGGTGAAGCGCTGGAGCGCCTCGAGCCGGCGGCGCGCCTCGTCGGTGAGCTGGTCCGGCGACGGCACGAGCAGGTAGCAGTACGCGCGCTCGCGCGAGCGGCCGACGCGCCCGCGCAGCTGGTAGAGCTGCGACAGGCCGAACGTGTCGGCGCGCGCGACGAACATCGTGTTGGCGCGCGGGATGTCGAGGCCGCTCTCCACGATGGTCGTGGCGACGAGCACGTCGAGCTCGCCCTTCACGAACTGCACCATCACGTCCTCGAGCTTCTCGGCGGGCAAGGCGCCGTGGGCGACGCCGACCCGCGCCTTCGGCACCAGCCTCCGCACCATCCCCGCCCAGTCGTGGATGCTCTCCCGTCTTCCCGTGCCCGTGCCCGTGCCCGTGCCCGGTCTCTCGTCTCCGATCGTCCTCGTCACGAAGTACACCTGCCCGCCGCGCGCGAGCTCCTGCTCGATCGCGCTCTTGACCAGCGCCTCGTCGACGGTGGCGACGAACGTGCGCACGGCGCGGCGGTCGGCCGGCGGGGTCGCGATGATCGACAGGTCGCGCATCCCGGCCATCGCCAGGTGGAGCGTGCGCGGGATCGGCGTCGCCGTCAGCGTGAGGACGTCGACCTGCGTGCGCAGCTTCTTGAGCCGCTCCTTGTGGGTCACGCCGAAGCGCTGCTCCTCGTCGATCACCACGAGCCCCAGGTCCTTGAAGCGCACGTCCGGCGAGAGCACGCGATGGGTCCCGACGACGACGTCGAGGTTGCCGTCGGCGAGCGCGCGCACCGTCGCGAGCTGCTCGTTCCGGCTCTGGAAGCGCGACAGCTTGCCGACCTTCACCGGCCACGACGCGAAGCGCTCGCTCATCGTGCGCGCGTGCTGCTCGACGAGGAGCGTGGTCGGCGCGAGCAGCACGGCCTGCTTGCCGGCGAGCGCCGCGCGGAAGACGGCGCGCAGGGCGACCTCGGTCTTGCCGTAGCCGACATCGCCGCAGACGAGGCGGTCCATCGCCTTGGCGCTCTCCATGTCGGTGAGGACGGCGTCGATCGCGGCGGCCTGGTCGGGCGTCTCCTCGAACGGGAACGCCGCCTCGAACTCGCGGAAGTAGTCGTCGGCCGCCGGGAAGCGATGGCCGGGCAGGGCGGCGCGCTGGGCGTAGACCTGGAGCAGCTCCTCGGCGAGCGCGGCGACCTGGCGCGACACCTTGGCCCGCGCCTTCTCCCACGTGACGCCGCCGAGCTTGTCGATGCGCGGCGCGTGACCCTCGGCGCCGACGTAGCGCTGCACCTCGCCCAGCCGGTAGACCGGCAGGTACAGCGTCCCGCCGTCGTACTCGAGGTGGAGGAAGTCGATCCCGAAGGGGACGTTCCCGTCCCCTCTGCCGGGGTCGAGGCCCCCGGCATTCACCCCACCGCGCGTCGCGTCGCGCGAACGCGGCCCGGTGCCGGGGAGCTTCACCAGGCCGCGGTAGCGGCCGACGCCGTGCAGCTGGTGGACGAGGAAGTCGCCGGGCGCGAGCTGCGAGAAGTCGCCGACGCCGCCGAGGAGGGCGTCCCTGGCCTTCTTCGCCGCCGAGCGGCGCGGCGCCGGCTTGCGCGCGCCGAGGACGTCGGCGGTCGACACGTACGCC
>JAIOII010001151.1 GCA_019912685.1 Kofleriaceae bacterium | reverse complement strand
GCTCGAGCGCGAGGCCGACGCCATCGCCGCGCGCGTGGCCGCCGGCCAGCCGGTCCACGATCATGCTCGCCGGTACGAGGGTCCACTCGCCGGCAAGAGCGCCGCGTTCGGCCGCGCGCCGTCGATGCCGGCGCGCCATCGGGGCCCGTGGGGCAAGGCGCCGTCGACGCACGGGCACGCGACCGGCGGCACCGTCTTTCGCAAGGGCACGCAGATCACGTCGCTCACGATCACGCCGCCGGAGATCACGGCCGACGGCAAGGCGACGGCCAAGGCGACGGCCACCACCAACCCGGCGGGCAAGGCGGTCGAGTGGAGCTTCGACGGCCCCACCTTCGGCTCGACGATCGACAAGGCGACGGGTGCGATCGTCGCCGGCGCGAGCATCGCGCCCGAGCCCAAGAGCACGCAGGTCTGGGTGAAGGCGAAGGCCGACACCGCGACCAAGAAAGCGCCGCTCACGCTCTGGGACGAGAAGTACAAGAAGGCCCTCGACGACTACCCCAAGTTCATCGCCGGCACGTACGCCCTGCCGAACTTCAAGCCCGGCGTGAACGGCAACTTCGACGCGCTCTACACGCCCGCGGTCAAGGAGCTGAAGGCCACGATGCGCCTCAAGTTCGACTACACCAACGACAAGTCGACCGGCGTCGAGAAGATGGTCGAGGGCTTGCGCCGGGTCTTCAGCGACGAGTGGGCCGACAAGTACGCGGCCGCGCACGGCATGTGGACGGTGAAGGCCAAGGCCGACTTCGAGCGCGATTTCCAGGCCCACATCATGAAGCAGTGGAGCGATCGCTACACGTTCACCAACGTGAGGGAGCCCAAGGACGTGTGGAGCAAGCTCGGGCCGGTGCACGTGAAGCTCGACCTCAAGACCGTGCCGAGCGGCGAGCACTTCACGGTCACCGCGCACAAGGGACCGGGCCGCGCCGAGGTCGTCCGCCCCAACATGAAGCTCTACGAGGGCGACCTCACGCCCTCGGCCCAGTTCGCGAACACCGGCGCCGACGAGCTCGGCCGGTTGAACGCGATCATGCCCAAGCAGGTGCTGTTCGACTTCGACAAGTCGACGGTGAAGGCCGCGGACGCCGCCCAGCTCGAGTACACCGCGACGTACCTGCGGCGCGCGACCCAGCCCAAGTTCATCATCGATCTCGTCGGTCACGCGTCGAACCCGGGCGCCGACAAGTACAACCAGAGGCTGTCGGAGCGGCGCGCCGAGGCGGTGAAGGCCTTCTTCGTGACCGGGGGCGCCTCGGCGCATCACCAGGTGAACGCCACCGGCGTCGGCGAGACGGGCGCGACCAAGGATCAGCTCTGGCAGAAGGTCGATCTGACCGCGGCCGTCGATCCCGCGTTCGTCAACAAGCTCGACACCGCCGGACACGAGTTCGGCCACATGCTCGGCGTCGGTGACGAGTACGGGAAGAAGGGCGACAAGGCAAGCCACTGGGACCTGGTCAAGAAGGCCTTCGGCCAGAAGTACGCCGACGACGTCGCGCTCAAGGACGTTCCGGGCGGCGGCAGCATCATGCGCGGTGGCGAGGAGGTTCGCATCTACCACTACGTCACGTTCTGGGAGGCGCTGTGCCGCGCCACCCTGAAAGCAGCGCTGCCCGATCCCAAGTTCGGCTTCGACGACTGGAAGTTCAACGAGTAGGTCGTTGCCGTGCGCCGCGCCCTCCGCTTCGTCGCCCTCCTCCTCCTCGCGTGCTCGGGTCGCGGAACATCCTCCGTGCCAGCGAGCGACACGCCACCGTCTTCGTCCGCGCCGGCCGAGGGCGTGGAGCAAGGCTCTTCCGCCATGAACCCGCGCGTCCGCTCCGGTCCCATCCCCTCCGACCTCGATCCGCGCTGGGCCAGCCGCGATGTGGATCCCTTGCCGCCGGGCGCGCTCGTGAAGTTCCAGTCGCTCGGCCGCTTGAGCCCCGCGCTCAACTACCGCTACGTGCTGCACGACGACGGCCGCCTCTTCCACGCCGCCCACACCGGCAAGAACACGGACGCGCGGGTGCTCTACGACACGCCGCTGCCGGCGACGCCCACGCGCACGCTGCCGGCGAAGACGGTCGCGCGCGTCGAGAAGGAGCTGCGCAAGAGCCGCTTCCTCGACGAGGCCCCGTACCATCTCGATCCCCAGGTCGAGGACGGCTCGGTGTACGTCGTGACCGCGCGCGTGGACGGCAAGGTGCACGAGGTGATCTACGAGGCCTACGCGCCCGCCCTCGTCCAGCTCCTCGAGACGATCCCGGCGGAGAAGTAGGAGCGCGACCACGATGGGCAAGCAACCCTGGCTCAACATCCTCGCCGGCACGGTCGCGCCCGAGGTCCGCGAGCTCGGCTTCGCCGAGGCGCTCGAGTCGCCGTGTGCGACGTGCAAGACGGCGCCGTGCTGCACGTACCTGCCGCTGCACCGGTTCCCCGTCGACACCATGCTCGCGCTCGATCACGCTCGCTACCTCCTGAACTTCGATCGGATCGAGCTCGGCATGGCGGCGTCGGGCGAATGGAGCGCGTACTACCGTTTTCCCTGCCGTCATCTCGAGCGCGCGACCTTCCGCTGCACGGTGCACGACACCGCCGCGCAGCCCGA
The DNA here is from genome assembly GCA_019912685.1 of Kofleriaceae bacterium. Taxonomy (GTDB): domain Bacteria; phylum Myxococcota_A; class Polyangia; order Haliangiales; family Haliangiaceae; genus UBA2376. The sequence continues at coordinate 1,150 of JAIOII010001151.1, read as the reverse complement.
CATCTGCAAGAACTTCAACCCGTATGCGTGCTGGTACAAGCGCGCGCTGCGCTCGCCGGTGAGCGACGGCTTCTTGCGCATCGACCGGCCACGCATCGAGTACATCGTCGAGCGCACGGTCTTCGACGAGCAGCGCAACATCGTCGCCGTGCCGTCGTGGGACGAGCTCTCGGAGGCGTTCCGCACGATGCCGTGCGACGAGCAGTCCTACGACGAGGCCGAGATCGGCAAGGATGTGGTGCTCGACCGCTGGCGCGAGCAGGTGATCTCCGCGGCGAGCCTGACGCGCAAGGAGCGCAACGAGCCGGAGCCGAGGACGGTCGGGTACGACGACCTCGACGAGCCGTGCACCGACTGCGCGGCGTGGTGCTGCAGCACCCTCGTCTTCCCCCATGGCTTCCCGTCGACCCGCACCAACCTCGACTACCTCCGCTTCACGCTGGGATTCCCGGGTATCGAGGTGGGCGTGCACGACGGAGGCTGGTCGATCATCGTCAAGACCCGGTGTCGCCATCTCCGCGGGAACCGCTGCGGCGTCTTCGGGAAGCCCGAGCGCCCCCTTCTCTGCCGCTACTACGACGCCCACGCATGCGCGTACAAGGTCCACTTCGGGGAGGAGCGCCCGGCCGGATACGTGCGCGTGCGCCTCGAGGAGTTCTCGACCCTCGCGGGCCTGTTCCGCTTCGATCCCAGCGGCGCGGTCGTCGAGCTCCCGGCCGCCGAGCGCGTGCGCACGGCGATCGAGACGTCGTGGTGCCAGCCGGCGTAGCGGCGGTCACGGCGAAGCGTGACATTCAGGTAGACGCGGTGCGCGCGCGGGGCGGATGGCGCGATGCTGTCGGTGCGGAGGAAGCCATGCGTCGACCCGTCCCAGCGCTCGTGCTGTTCGTCCTCGGTTCCTGCTCGCTGTACACCGATCCCGAGCCACCGCCCGTCGGCCTGCCGATCACCGGCGGCACGCTGCTCACGACCGCCGACGGCCGCTTCGCCGTCGCCTCCGATCCCGCGCGCGATCGCGTGCTCGTCGTCGATCTCGCGACGCGCGAGCTCGCGCGCACCGTCGACCTCGAGCCCGGCGACGAGCCGGGCCGCGTCATCGAGGACGCGTCGGGCCGCATCCATGTCGCGCTCCGCCGCGGCGGCGCGCTGG
>JAIOII010001150.1 GCA_019912685.1 Kofleriaceae bacterium | reverse complement strand
AGCTTGCCGAGCCGGACGAGCGCGTCGATGCGCGCCGGGCCCCGCGGCGCGCGCTGCGACGCCTCGGTGAGGAAGCGGACCGCGTCGCTCGTCTTGCCGCCCTCGTCGGCGAGCGCGCCGAGGAAGTAGACGACCTCGACGTCGCCGGGATCGAGCGAGCGCGCGTGGCGCGCGATGCGCGTCGCCTCGGCGAGCACGCGCAGGCGGTGGTCGGGGCTCCAGTCGGCGGCGATGATCGCGAGCGCGTCTCGCAGCTCGCGCTTGATCGCCTGGACCTGATCGCGATGCGGCGAGACGACCTCGCCCCAGAACTCGCCGTGATCGTGGACGTCGGGATCGCGGTGCGGACCGGCGAGGGCGCGGCCGGGCAGGGCGGCGATCCCGAGGGCCCCGACGGCCACGAGGGCCGCGGCGAGGGCGGCGGAGGCGGGGCGCACCACGCCTGTCAGTATGCGCGCCGCGATCGGGTGGCACCACCGTAGACGGCGGGCCCCGCACGCGGGTCGGCAGTCCCCGCCGCGACACTCCGTCACGCCTGTGATTCCGGCGTTTTGGCGACGCGCGCGCCTGGCAGGGACCTTGCTCTACGAATCGCCCGTGGACAGCGCCAGCGTCATGCGGGCGGCACTCGAGCTCTTCGGTGCCCGGCAGTACCCGGGTGTCGTCGCCGTATGTCAGGACGCGCTCCAGGACGATCCCACCAACATCTTCCTCCGCCTGCTCCGAGCTCGCGCGCTCATGGCCCTCCGCCGTGACGCCGAGGCCCAGAACGAGATCAGCGAGTGCCTGCGCATCGAGCCAGGGCTCGCCCCCGCGTACCGGCTGCTCGGCGAGCTGGCGGCACGACGGGACGAGAACGAGTCCGCGAAGATCTTCTTGAAGGAGGCGTTGCGCCTCGACCCCGACGACGCCGAAGCGCGCGAGTGGCTCGGTCTCGTCGAAGCGATGGTTCGGTCAACCGCGGCAGCGGATAAACTCCCGGCGGCCGCTGCCGCGGTTGGCCATCTTTCTCCCTCGGCGCCGTACGCCCCCAGGGGCGGCGCGCGCCGTCCGCGCGCCGTCGGCACGCAGCCGCCGCCCGAGCTGCAGCGCTCGACCTTGAGCCAGCTGCCGGTGGCGTCGGGCTTCGGCAACTACCTCGTCGAGACCGGCGTGCTCACGCCGGTGCAGCTGCGCGCGGCGCTCGCGTACAAGAAGTCGACGGGCGTTCGCCTCGGCGCGGCCGCGGTCGTGCTCGGCTTCGTGAGCGAGCTCAAGATCGAGTGGGCCTCGCTCGCGTACCACGGCCAGCACCGGCGCGCGTCGATGTAGCGGCTTCGCCGGATCCCGAGGATCACGTACACTCGGGCGATGGCGCATCCCGCCGGCAAGCCGGTCGGTCCCCGGAGCTTCGACGAGCTCTGGGAGGCGCTGCTCGACGTGCCCGAGGGCTTCATCGGCGAGATCGTCGACGGCGAGATCGTCGAGACGCAGCGCCCGGACCATCCCCACGTGGGCGCCACCTCCGACCTGGGCGTGCTGCTCGGGGCGTGGTTCCGGTTCGGCATCGGAGGTCCCGGCGGCTGGGTGATCCTGGACGAGCCCGGGATCCGGTTCGGAGACCAGATGCGCGTGCCCGACCTCGCGGGCTGGCGCGCCGACCGCTTCGTCGCGCCGGAGTCGGGCCCTTACGTCGTGGTCCCCGACTGGATCTGCGAGGCGCTTTCGCCGCGCACGGCGCGCGCCGATCGCACCGAGAAGCTACCGCTCTACGCTCAGCACGGCGTCCGCCATGTCTGGCTGCTCGACGCGGTGGCGCAGACGCTGGAGGTCTACCGGCGCGAGGGTGCGAGCTGGCTCCTGGTCGCGACCTTCGGCGGCGACGCCAAGGTCCGCGCCGAACCGTTCGACGCTGTGGAGCTCGACCTGTCGATGGTCTGGGGACCCACGCGCGACCCGGCGCCGTAGCCATGTTCGCGCCGGGGACGGTGATCGCCCAGAAGTACTGGGTCGAGCGTGTGCTCGGCGAGGGTGGGATGGGCGTCGTGATGGCGGCGACGCACCTCCAGCTCGGGCAGCGGGTCGCGCTCAAGTTCCTGCGGCCGGAGGCGATGAAGGACGCCGAGACCGTCGAGCGCTTCCTGCGCGAGGCGCGCGCGGTGGTGCGCTTGCGGAGCGAGCACGTGTGCCGCGTGCTCGACGTCGGCAGCGAGAACGGCGCGCCGTTCATCGTGATGGAGCACCTCGAGGGCCACGACCTGGCGACGCTCGTGCGGCAGGGCGGGGCGATGCGCGTGCCGCTCGCGGCCGACCACGTCGTGCAGGCGTGCCTCGGGCTCGCGGAGGCGCACGCGGCCGGCATCGTGCACCGCGATCTCAAGCCGTCGAACCTGTTCCTGACGCGGCGACCCGAGGGCACGGCGCTCGTGAAGGTGATGGATTTCGGCATCGCCAAGGCGCACGGGCGCATGGACGCGCGGCTCACCGACTCGGCGGCGATCATGGGCTCGCCGTCGTACATGGCGCCCGAGCAGCTGAAGAGCGCGCGCGACGTCGACGCCCGCGCCGACGTGTGGTCGCTCGGCGTGGTCCTCTTCGAGCTCATCACCGCGCGCCGCCCGTTCGACGCCGACTCGATCGCGGAGATCGCCGCGAAGGTGACGCTCGATCCGCCGGCGCCCCTGCCGCTCACCCTGCCGCGCGGCTTCGCCGAGCTCGTGCTGCGCTGCCTCGAGAAGGATCCGGCGCGCCGCTTCCCGTCGGTGGGCGCGCTGGCGCAGGCGCTCGCGCCCTACGGCTCGCCGGGGGCGCGCTCGATCGCGGCGCACGCCGTCGAGCTCGCCGGCTCCGGCCCGCACGTGACCGATCCGCTCGCGCGCGTGATGGGCGCGACGACGCAGCCGCGCTGGAAGTCGGTCTTCTCGACGCGCACGCGCCGCCGCCGCGCGCTCCTCGCGGCCGCCGGCGTGCTCGTCCTCGCGTCGTCGGTCGCGCTCGCCCTCGTGCTCTCCTCGGATTCGGATCCGGATTCGGGTTCGGGTTCGGGCTCGGATTCGGATCCGGGCTCGGGTTCGAATTCGGATCCGGGCTCGGGCTCGGGTTCGGTCACGGGCCCGGAGACGGGTTCGGCGCCCGTTGTGGTTCCGGTCCCCGACGCGGCGCCCGCGTCCGACGCCACCGTGGCCCCGGACGCGGCCGTGCCTGTCGACGCCGCACGCTCGACGAGCCGCGACCGCGACCGCACGCGCGACCGGGACCGCGACCGCACGCCGCCACCAATCGACGCGGGCGGCGCACCACCGAAGCCGGCGATCGATGCCGGCCGCTTCATCGATCCCGAGGACACCAATGGCGACGGCATCCCCGACCTCCGCTGAGATCTCGGCTCGGCGCCGAGATGCCGCGGTCGTGATCGTGGTCGTGGTCGTGGTCGTCGGCGTGAACGTTGACGGCGACCGCGACGTGGAGGTGGACGCTCGACCGTCAACGACCGCGGTCCACGGCCATGTCCACGTCGCCGTCGCCATCAAGGTCCACGATCACGTCCACGACCACGACCACGACCACGA
>JAIOII010001149.1 GCA_019912685.1 Kofleriaceae bacterium | reverse complement strand
CGCGCCCGCGCCGCCTCGTCTTCCTCGTCGACCTGCCGCTCATGCCGACGGGCAAGGTCGATCGTGCCGCGGTCGCGCGGACGCTCACGGCCGCGCGTTCCGACGGCCCGCCGGCGCAGTAGAGTCCCCGGATGCGACGCGCGTTCGTCCTCGCCACCCTGGCTCTTGCCTGTCGACCAACCACCGGGCCGGCCCCCACGCCGGTCGCACCCGCGCCCGACGAGCCGCCACCCGGCGAGCCGCCACCCGGCGAGCCGACGACGACGACGCCGGCACTGCTCTCCGAGCCCGAGCTCTCGGCCCGCAAGCTCCGCGTCAACCAGCTCTATGACCAGCTAGACTTCGAGGGCGCGATCGCCGCCGCCGAGGAGATCCTGGTGCAGCTCCCCGATGACCTTCGCATGCTGCGCGTGGTGACCTCGGCGCACTGCGTCCTCGGCAACGAGGACGCGGCGCGCGTGTACTGGGCGCGGCTTCCGGAGCTCGACCGGCGGCAGATCGCCACGCGCTGCGCCCGCTACGACATCACGTTCCCCTGACGCGGCCGCGTCAGCGCTTCCGCTTCGTGATGCGCACGGCCTCGACGGCGCGATCGGTCGCGGCGACGACCTCGATCGACGCGCCGCCGACCTGGACGTGCGAGCCGGGGACCGGGATCCGGCGGAAGCGCTCGATGAGGAAGCCGGCGACCGTCTCGTAGTCGTCGCTCTCGGGGATGCCGAGGTCGAGGGCCTGGTTCAGCTTGGCGACGGAGATCTTGGCCTCGACGAGCCACACGCCGGGCTTCTCCTGGCGGATCGGCGAGGGCTCGTCGTCGTACTCGTCGTCGATGTCCCCGACGATGGTCTCGAGCAGGTCCTCGACGGTCACGATGCCGACCGCGCCGCCGTACTCGTCGACGACGATCGCCATCGGGTTGCCGCCGACCTGGAGCTGCACGAGCAGGTCGACCGCCTTCATGCTGCCGGGGATGTAGTTCGCCGGCCGCGCGATCTCGCTGACCGCGCGCGCCCGCTGGTCGGCGCCCGCGGCGAGGATGTCGAACGCGTGCACGATGCCGATGATGTCGTCGACGCGGCCGCGGTAGACCGGCATGCGCGAGTGCTGCTTGTCGGCGACCTCGAGCGCCGCCTCGCCGAGCGTCGTGTCCTCGGGCAACGCGGTCACCTCCGAGAGCGGGACCATGAGGTCGTCGACGGTGTACTCCGAGAGCTCGAAGACGTTCGCGATCATCTCGCGCTCGTCGGCGGTGATGCCCGACGCCTTGTCGCCGGCCGGCTCGCTCTCGATGATGAGCGCGAGCTCGTCGCGCGTGATGAAGGCCTTCTTCTTGTCGGTGCCGGCGAGGCGCGTCGCCGCGCCCGCGAACGCGCTCACCAGGACGACGAGCGGGCGCATCAACCAGCCGACCGGCACGAGGACGACGGCGAAGAGCGAGACCAGCCGATCGGCGTGCGCGCCCGCGATCGCCTTGGGCAGCAGGTGGCCGAACACGACCATCGGCACGAGCACGATGAGCGCCGCCCACGCCTCGCTGTGGCCGTGTCCGAGGAGGTACACCGCGCAGGTGGCCGCCACCGTCAGGCTCGCGGCCGTGGCGCCGATCAGCACGGTCGCGGCCGTGGTCTCCTGACGCGCGAGC
>JAIOII010001148.1 GCA_019912685.1 Kofleriaceae bacterium | reverse complement strand
CGCGTCGGGCGTGCCCGGCGCGACGAGCACCGCGACCGCGCCGATGCGCGAGAGCGCGGCCACCGCCGTGAGGTAGCTCGGGCGTCCGCCCATGAGCACGGCGACGCGCAGCCCGGGGCGCACCGCGTGCTGCATCAGGCCGCGGGCGACGGCGTCGACGCGCCGGTTCGACTCGGCGTAGGTGAACGCACGGTCCTTCCACAGGAAGAAGGTGCGGTCCGGGATCTCGCGCGCCTGATCGGCGAGCGTCTTGCCCAGCGAGATCACCGTGTCGTCGCGCAGGTTGCGCAGCCGGCGCAGCCGCGGCACCTGCCAGCGCAGGTTGTCGAGGTAGTCGCCGAGGTCCTGCGACGCGTCGCTCACGCGGTCGAGCACGGCGCGCGCCGTGTTGCCGACGACGTCCTGCACGAGCTCGAGGTCGAACTGGATCTCGCCGATCGCGCTCTCGATGTCGTCGTCCTCGACGTCGACGTCGGCGTCGACCTCCTCGGGGTCGGTCGCGGGGCCGGGGACGGCGCCGCGCGCCTCCGTCAGCCGCGCCGGCCGCGCCCCCTCGCCGTCGCGCCAGCGGATCCACTCGACCACCGTCGGCCACGTGATGCCGAGCGCCGTCGAGCCGACGACGAGCCCGAAGTGCCCGGCCTTCACCGCCACCTCGTAGAGCTCGTCGACCGCCGGCACCGCCTTCTTGATGCCGCGCACCGCCGCCGGTCGCCCCATCTCGTCGCGCTCGCCGACGAAGTAGAGGATCGGCGAGGTGATGTCGGCGAGGGTGACGGTCTGGCCGTCGATGACGATGCCGCCCGACGTCATGCGGTTGGCGACGATGATCTCGTCGATGAACTTGCGCAGCGCCGGCCCCGGCCACGCGACGAAGCCCTGGCCGCCGAGGAAGAGCCGCCGCGCCTCGCGCTTCTCGAGCGCCGAGCGGTCGTGCAGCTTCGAGACGAAGTCGAACAGCTGCCCGATCTCCTTGCGCGCGCTCAGCAGCTTGAACCCCGTCGACGTCAGGAAGCCGGGCAGGCCGTCGATGTGCTCGAGCGGCTTGGTCACCGCCTTCTGCAGGCTCGCCACCATGCGCTCGACGATCTCGTCGGCGATCGGCACGGTGCGGTGGATGTCGACCGGGCTGCCGAACGTGATGATCGACGCGAGCCCCGCGGAGCGGCGGAACGCCGCGACCTGGTACGCGAACATGCCGCCCTGCGAGTAGCCGGCCATGTGCACGTCCTTGCCGGTCGCCTTGCGGATCTCGTCGATCGCCTCCGACACGGCGCGCACGTGATCGTCGAGCGTGCGCTCCATGCCGCCGGCCTCGCGCTCGGGCGCGCCGAAGTCGGTGAGCCACACGTCGACCCCGGCGCGCGTCAGGTACGCGATCGAGCTGATGTCGGGCGCGATGTCGTAGACCTCGCTCGCGACCATGAGCGGCGGCACGAGCAGGAGCGGGCTCCCGTGCGCCGGCACGCCCTCGCTCCGGTAATGACGCAGGCGGTAGGTCGGCGTCTGGTGCGTCACCTCGAACGGCGCCCCGTACGGCGCGGTCAGCCGCCCCGCCCGCATGATCTCGAGCGCGTTCTGCCACGCCATGCCCACGCGCCGGAAGCGGCGCGCCCACGTCACCTTGCGCCGGCGGCGCGCCGTTGCCGATCGGGCCATGCCTCGGAGTATAGGTCCGCGCGGGCCGCGACATGGATGTCCGGCCCCTTCATCCTGCGGGCGGCGTGACGGCGCCAAGTGGGCGGAAGCGCGCGGCGGGCGGCGGCACGGACGGTGCGATAGGTCGCGGCATGCGGAACTGGCACCTCTTCTTCGTCTCGTTCCTCGTGGCGTGCGGCGGTGGCGGCTACGGCAGCCCGACCGGCGGCGGCGACTTCGGCGCCACTCCCGGCGGGGTCAAGGACATGCGCTTCGCCCGCGAGCTCATCGCCAGCGGCCAGGTGCCGCCGGCGGCGGCGCTCCTGGTCGAGGGCATGTTCGCCGAGCACGACCTCGGCCTCACCGGCGCGCCGTGCAACGACACCTTGTGCTTGCGCGCGGCGCTCGGCGTCGCGCCCGATCACGACGGCGACGCGCGCGGGTGGCTGCAGGTCGGCATGTCGTCGAACGTCGACCCCGACACCTTCCAGCGCCCCGACACGACGTACATCATGACCGTCGACGTCTCGGGCTCGATGGGCTGGGGCTACGACGGCGAGTACCCGTCGCCGGGCGAGCTGGCGCGCGACCTCCTGCACGAGCTCAACGTCGTCCTCGAGGGTCGCGACCAGATCGCGATCGTCACCTACGGCAGCGAGATCCGCACGGCGCTGCCGCTGACCAGCGGCCTCGACGAGGCGCGCATCGCCGGCGTGATCGACCGCCTCGGCGAGGGTGGCTCGACCGACATGTACGGCGGCCTCGTGCGCGCGTACGAGCTCGGCCGCCAGGCGCGCGCCGCCGGCCGCGACAACGTGCGCGTCGTCCTCTTCACCGACGTGCAACCGAACGTCGGACCGACGTCGCCCACCGACTTCGACAACCTCGTGAGCGAGGGCGCCGAGGATGGCGTGCACATCACCGTCCTCGGGCTCGGCCTCGGCATGGGCCCGGAGGTCATGCAGAGCATGGCCAAGGTGCGCGGCGCGAACGCGTTCAGCCTGACGCGCAGCGAGCACGTCGCCGAGCTCATCGCCGACGAGTACCCGTGGTTCGCGGTGCCGATCGCGTACGACCTCGCCGTCGACGTGCGCCACAGCTCGGGGCTCTCGATCGAGCACGGCTACGGGTTCCCGACCGGGTTCGCGGAGCAGCCGCGGCTCGACGTCGCGACCGTCTTCCTGTCGAAGCGCAAGGGCGCCTTGCTCGTGTCGCTCACCGAGGACACCGAGGGCGCGCTCGACCTCGCCTATGCCGACGCCGACCTGTCGTGGGTGAACCCGTCGGGCGTGGAGCACACGATGACGCTGCGCGCGACGCGCGACGGCGCGGCGCTCGACGAGCGCGGGCAGTGGTTCGCGCAGGAGGCGACGGCGCGCACGACGGCGCTCGCGCTCCTCGTCTCGGGGATGCACGACGCGGCGGCGGCGTACGGCGGCGACCCGGCGCTCGCCGAGGCGATCATGCGCGGCGCGTACGAGCGGTTCGCCGCCGACGCGGCGGCGATCGGCGCGCCCGAGCTCGCGCCGGAGGTCGAGCTCGGGCGCGCGATGCTCACGCTGATCGAGGAGCGGGCGCCGCAGGGCACGCTCTACGGGCAGTAGGCGGCGACGCGCATCGATTCGCGTGCAACCGCGGCCGGGCGACCGCGTCTCCCCGGCAGCCATGCCACACGTTCGCGACGCGATCGTGGTGGCCGTGCTCTGCGCGCTGGCCGGGTCGGCCGCGGCGCAGCCGGCACGGTACCGCCGCAACCAGCCGGTGAAGGTCCGTGTCGATCTGTCGGAGCGCACGCGGCCCAAGCCCAACCCCAGGGGCGCCGCGGAGGCGTCGCAGCGCCCGACCGGCGAGGACATCCTCGCCGAGGAGTCGGAGAAGCGCGACCTGCGCGAGCAGCAGATCGCGCTCCTCCGGGGGCTCATCGACGACACCCCCGACAGCGAGCCGATCGAGAAGGCGGACCTGCTCTTCCGCCTCGCCGACACGCTCGGTCAGCTCGCGCGCTTCCACCGCCTCGAGGGTGTGCGGCTCGAGCTGGCGGGCAAGGCGGCGGAAGGCAAGCTGCACGCGGCGCGCTCGGTGGCGGCGCGGAAGGAAGCCGTCGCCGTCTACCGGACGCTCACGCAGACCGAGCGGTACCGCGTGTACCCGCGCATGGACCGCGCGCTCTTCTCGTACGCGTTCGCGCTGCAGCAGAGCGAGGTCAAGGCCGAGCGCGATCACGCGCGCGAGGTGTACGAGACGCTCCTCACCGAGCACCCGGCGTCGAGGTACGTGCCGCACGCGTACCTCGCGTTCGCCGACTACTTCTTCGAGATGAAGCAGCTCGACAACGCGGCGAGCTTCTACGGCAAGGTGCTGAAGTTCCCGCGCGCGAACGTCTATCACTACGCGCGCTTCATGCTCGGCTGGGTGCACCTGAACGCCGGGCGCGGCGAGCAGGCGGGCACGGAGCTCCTCCAGGTGATCCGCGAGACCGCCGGCGACGCCAAGCACGCGACCCTCCACCGCGCGGCGAAGCGCGACTTCGTGCGCGCGTTCAGCGAGTTCGGCGACGTGCGGAAGGCGTGGCCGGCGTTCCAGAAGATCGACGGCAAGGCCGCGCTCGGCATGATGGAGGCGCTCGCCGAGCGCTACGTCGAGCAGGGCAAGAGCGAGCGCGCGGTGTACGCGTACCGCCAGCTCGTCAAGGTGGCGCCGGCGAGCCCGCGCGTGTGCACGTGGCAGCACGACATCGCGGTCGAGCTGCTCGCGACGCCGGGCGTCACGGTCGCCGACAAGGTCGACGAGATCGTGCGCCTGACCGAGCTCCACCGCGTGCTCGCGGCGAAGAAGGTGTTGCCGCCGGGTGAGGCGGCGGACTGCGCGGCGAACGCGGCGGCGATGTCGGGCGAGCTCGCGCGCGCGTTCCACAACGAGGGCGCGAAGACGTTCGACCGCGAGGTGCTGGCGGCGAGCGACCGGCTGTACGCGGCGTACCTCGAGAGCTTCGCGGCCGCGGCCGACTGGGGCGAGTCCGCGCGCTACCGCGCCGAGCTGGCGTGGATCCGCGCCGAGAAGGAGCCCGACGCCCGCAAGAGCCACGAGCTGTGGAAGGTGGCGGCGGCGGCGTTCACGCGCGTCGTCGAGGCGAAGCACGTGCCCGCGGCCGTGCGAAAGGACGCGGCGTCGGGCGCGGTCGATGCGCTGCGCAACGCGCTCGCGGTCGACCCGCGCCCGAAGATCACGCAGGTCGCGCTCGATGCGGACGCGGTGAAGCCGGGCGGCGGTGGCGGCGGCAAGCTGCCCGAGCCGCGCGCCATCCCGGCGACCGAGCAGGCGCTCCTCGCGGCGATCGACGACTACCTCGCGTACGTCACCGACCCGCGCGACCCCGAGCGCGTGACGCTCGCGTTCGTGAAGGCGAACGTCCTGCGCCACTGGGATCACCACGCGGCGGCGCTGCCGATCCTCGAGGACATCATCAAGCGGCACCCCGGGCACGAGGCGGCGCTGTGGGCGGCGCACATCACCCTGAACATCCACGTGAGCGCAGGGCGGCACGACCAGGTGACGGCGTGGGGCGCGTGGTTCGCGGCGAACCGCGGGTTCCTGACGGCGTCGCGCGATCAGGATCGCAGCGATCTCGCCGAGCGCGTCGACGACATCAACCGCATCGCGGGGCGCATCGAGGCCCAGGCGTGCGAGACGGCGGCGCGCAAGGGCGGCGACCTCGCGCGGCTGGTCGCGTGCGGCAACCGGTACCTCGCGGTGTTCAACGCCGAGGTGAAGCGCGATCCGTCGGCCGGCCTCGCCGAGAAGCTCGACGAGGTCCTCTACAACGCCGGCGTGCTGTTCGACGACGGCCGCTCGCTGTCGGCGGCGATCGACGTCTACACCGAGCTGCGCGAGCGCTTCCCCGGCTCGCCGTGGGCCGCGCGCGCGCTGGCGCGGCTCGGCAACGTGTACGCGCGCGTCGCGTACTACGACCGCGCGTCGGCGAGCTTCGAGGAGTACGCGAGGAAGTACGCGGGCGAGGCCGACGCCTTCGAGGTGATGAACGACGCCGTCGTCTTCCGCAAGGGCCTCGGTCACGACGAGCAGGCGATCGACGACACCGCGTACTTCGTGAAGAAGTTCGGCGCGAAGGCGCCGGCGGCGGCCGCCGACGCGTTCTTCAGCATGGGCTCGATCCTGGAGAAGCGCGGCGATCTCGACGCGGTCGTCGCGCACTACCGGAGGTACCTCGACCGCTACGGCGCGCGCGGCGGCGGCGATCGCGTCGTCGTCGCGCACGCGCGCATCGGCCAGATCCTGTGGGAGCAGGCGTGCCCGGTCGCGGCGGTCGACGGCGCGTGCGTGAAGGTCGTGCGCGAGCGCGCGATCGGCTCGAAGGCGACGCGGCGCGCCCACGCCGCCACCTCGCGCACGCAGTGCGGTCCGCCGACGAAGATGAAGCTCACGGTCGTGAAGCGCGACGCGAAGCGGGCGGCGGCCGCGCGGGCCGCGTTCGGCGCGGCGATCGCCGCGTACGAGCGTGCCGGCGGCACCTTCCCCCGCGGCGACGCGCGCGCGGCGAAGCACGCCTACGCGCTCGCCCGCTTCCACGCGGCCGAGGTCGACTTCGAGGCCTTCCTGGCCGTGGGTTTCCCGGAAGGCCTCGACTTCGACCCGGCGCACGCCGCCGCGAAGGCGACGTCGGAGAAGCGCCTGAACGCGTGGTTCGCGAGGAAGGACGCCCTCGCGACGAACGCCGCGGACCAGTACCTCTCGCTCGTGCGCGAGGTGAAGGATCCCGCGATGGCGATCGCGGGCGCCGCGCGCGTCGGCCAGATCGCGCAGACGTTCTCCGATGCGCTCTACACCGCCGAGATCCCCGCCTTCCTCCGTCCCTACGAGGAGGCCGTCGATCTCTACTGCGGGCGTCTCGAGTCCGAGGCCGGCAGATACGAGGATCGCTCGCTCGAGGCCTTCGGCGCGTGCCTCCAGGCCGCCACCGACTTCGGCTGGTTCTCGAGCTGGTCGCGGCTCTGCGAGCGCGAGCTCGGCCAGATCCGCCCCGAGGCCTTCCCGACCGCCGCCGAGCTGCGCGCCGCGCCCGACGCCGTCGCCGCGGTGCGTGACGTCGAGCGGCCGATCATCCGGATCGACTGACCGATCGACCGAGCCCGGCGCACGCTTCGCGCGCGACACGGCGGCGCCGTGCAACGTCTGCGGGGGAGCAAGCGTGCGACGCGGCGCGCGTCCACGTGGCAGTCGGTCGCACGTGTGGGCACGAGCCCTGCAGTGCGTGCTCCCCATGTCCGACCCGAAGAAGCTGACCACCGTCGCCGGCGCGCCGGTCCCCGACAACCAGAACGTGATGACGGCCGGTCCGCGCGGTCCGATGCTGCTGCAGGACGTCTGGTTCCTCGAGAAGCTCGCGCACTTCGATCGCGAGGTGATCCCGGAGCGACGCATGCACGCGAAGGGGTCGGGCGCGTTCGGCGTCTTCACCGTCACCTGCGACATCACACGCTTCACGCGCGCTCGCCTGTTCGACACGGTCGGCAAGCGCACGGAGGTCTTCGCCCGCTTCTCGACCGTCGCGGGCGAGCGCGGCGCCGCCGACGCGGAGCGCGATATCCGCGGAGCCGCGATCAAGTTCTACACCGAGGAAGGCAACTGGGATCTGGTCGGCAACAACACGCCCGTGTTCTTCCTGCGTGACCCGCTGAAGTTCCCCGACCTGAACCACGCGGTGAAGCGCGACCCGTGCACCAACCTGCGCAGCGCGCGCAACAACTGGGACTTCTGGACGTCGCTGCCCGAGGCGCTGCACCAGGTCACGATCACGATGAGCGACCGCGGCATCCCCGCCTCGTACCGTCACATGCACCTGTTCGGCAGCCACACCTTCAGCTTCATCGACGCGCACAACCAGCGGTCGTGGGTGAAGTTCCACTTCCACACGCAGCAGGGCATCAAGAACCTGAGCGACGCCGAGGCGGAGGCCCTGGTCGGCAAGGACCGGGAGAGCCACCAGCGCGATCTCTTCGAGGCGATCGCGCGCGGCGAGCACCCGCGGTGGACCATGTTCGTGCAGGTGATGCCCGAGGCGGACGCGGCGACGAGCTCGTACAACCCGTTCGATCTGACCAAGGTCTGGCCGCACAAGGACTACCCGCTGATCGAGGTCGGCGTCCTCGAGCTGAACCGGAACCCGGCCAACTACCACGCCGACGTCGAGCAGGCGGCGTTCAACCCCGCCAGCGTCGTGCCCGGCATCGGCCTGTCGCCCGACAAGATGCTCCAGGGCCGGCTCTTCTCGTACGGCGACGCGCAGCGCTACCGGCTGGGCGTCAACCACGGCCAGATCCCGGTGAACGCACCGCGGTGCCCGGCGCACAGCTACCACCGCGACGGCGCGATGCGGGTCGACGGTAACCACGGCGGCACGCTCGGCTACGAGCCGAACAGCTACGGCGAGTGGCAGGAGCAGCCGGCGTACCGCGAGCCGCCGCTCGTGCTCGACGGCGCGGCCGATCACTGGAACCATCGCGAGGACGACGACTACTACGCCCAGCCGCGCGCGCTGTTCCGGCTGATGTCGCTCGCGCAGCAGCAGGCGCTCTTCGACAACACCGCGCGCGCGATGGGCGACGCGCCCCGCGAGATCAAGCTGCGACACATCGGCAACTGCCTGAAGGCCGACCGTGCGTACGGCGAGGGTGTCGCGCGCGCGCTCGGCATCCCGGTCGGCGAGGCCGAGCGCTGACGCGCGCGGTCGCGCGCCGTCCCGGCCCTCAGAACGGCTGGCCGTCGGCGCGCGTGCCCGGCGACGCGGGCGCCGGCGAACGCGTGCGGTGCTTCACGAAGGTGGCGGCGGGGTCGCCGTCGACGGCGCGGGTCAGCGACTGGTCGTCGCCGCCCTCGGCGGCGTACGTGCAGGTGGCGAGCACCTCGCCGCTCGCGCGCGCGATCGTGAGCGTATCGCCGTCGTTGTTGAGGCCGAGCGGGCCGAGGGCGAGCGTCCGGATGCCGGGGAGCTGCGGCATGCCGCCTCCGAACAGCACGATCGCTTCGCGCGGCGCGAGCTCGGTGCCGGCCGGGAAGATCACGCGCACGCCCGTCGTGTCGGCGACGGTCGCGCCGGAGAGATCGAGCGGCGTGCGGCCGACGTTGACGAGCTCGAGCATCTCGTCGGAGATCGTCGACGCGCTGCCGTCGCCGTTGGCGTCGTAGCCCACCGGCGGATCGGCCAGGATCTCGTTGACCAGCAGCTGGCCGGGGGGCAGCGGCGGCGGCAGGGCCTCGCCGAAGACACGGACGTCGTCGACGTACCAGCCTTCGCCGCGGTTGTTCGTGGCGTCGATCGTGTCGGCGACGAGCCGGATCCGTACGCGCCGCCCGGCGAAGCCGGTGAGGTCGAGGAGGCGATCCTGGAACGCGCGCGTGCGGACCGTGAGCTTGGAGGCGCCGATCACGAGGTCGGGCTGATCGGCGTCGAACACCTCGACGCGCAGGACGTCGAACCGGGCGTGGATCTCGACGTCGAGGTACTCGCGCCACGAGAGGCGCGGGGCTCGTACCCCGTTCAGATCGATGATCGGCGACACGAGGGAGCCGCGGTTGCTCCGCCCCGGCGTGTCGTAGCTGCCGGTCGCCTCGTCGCCGTACCAGAAGGCGTGGCCGCCGGTGGCCGAGCGGCGCTTCGTGATGCGCCAGAGCCCGGTCGCTTCCCATCCGCCCAGGCCGGTCTCGGCGCCGTCGTGGAACACGTCGCGCGGGCCCGGCAGCTCGGCCATCGCGACGTTCGAGAGCTTGCCCAGGTTGCCCTGCTCGTCGGCGGCGCGCACGGCGACGTAGACCCGGCTGCCCGGCGTGATGTGGAACGTCGCCGTCTCCGCCGCGCCGGCCGCGGCCGGGGCGCCGACGAACACGCGCGCCCCGCGCGCGAAGGTCGACTCGTCGAACGGCTCCGGCGACCAGCGCAGCTCGTAGCTCGCCGCCCGCCCGGTGGCGCCGTCGTCGCCGGGCGCCGTCCAGCGCACGCGGACCGTCGTCGCGGTCTCCGCGATCGCGGCGAGGTCGGCGATCGCCGCCGGCGGCGTCACGTCGCTCGCGATCACGAAGTCGAGCCCGTGCCGCTCCGCCGCCGCGAAGAGGACGTCCCAGTGCGGGGTGCGGTTGGTCAGGTCGCCGTCGTCGTCGTCGCGCAGGAACACCTCGCGCACCGCCGCCGGGATGTCGGGCGCGTTGCTGGCGAGCGACGGGAGGAGGAGCGCGCGCGCCAGCTCGTCGCCGCGCTCGGCGCCGAGCGCTTCGACCAGCCCCGCGCGCGCGTGCCAGCCGAACCCCGCCCACGCCTGGCCGAGCGCGTGGACCTCGTCGCGGCCGCCGCGCGGGTAGCGATACGAGTTGTCGCACGAGCGCATGGTCTCGCCGTTCTGGAACAGGTCGGGGCCCACGGTCGGGCGCTTCAGCACGAGACACGCGAGCAGGTCGCCCCAGCCCTCGCTCAGCCCGCCGTCGCGGATCCCGCCGAAGACCTCGTCGACGAAGTGGCCGTACTCGTGCGCGACGATCGACGCCTCGGCGCTGTTGTTGCAGCCCCCGCCCGCGCGAAAGAAGTTGATCGTGCGGCCGCCCGGCGAGAAGTACGCGTTGCACGTGTCGGCGAGGTTCACGTTGGTCGTGAGCGGCCCGCCGAGCGCCGTCTCGGCGACGCCGTTGTCGACGAGGAACCGCCTCGTCGCCGTCACGTAGTGGTACGCCGTCGTCTGCGCGAGCATGCGCTCGCCGCTCTCGGCGCCGAGCACGAGGTCGACGACGTCCGCCACCGCCGCGCTCGCGCTCGCCCCCGGCGAGCCCAGCGACTTCACGTGCGCCGCCTTGCCCACGACGGCCGCGTTGACGTTCGAGCCGGCCGGCGCGTCGATCGCGTACGTGCCGTCGCCGCCGGTCGTCGTCGAGACGCCGCCGCCGCCGTTCACGGTCGTGTCCCGCTGCGGCACGAGCTGCGCC
>JAIOII010001147.1 GCA_019912685.1 Kofleriaceae bacterium | reverse complement strand
GCCGCGAGGCGCTGGCGATCCGGCTCGCCGCTCGGCAGCGTGCGGTCGGACTGGAGCAGCTCGCCGGCGCACGCGAGCACCGTCGGCACCGCCAGGCCGGCCGCGATCGCGCCGTGCAGGAGCGCGGGCATGTACGCGTTGAAGTGCGCGAACTCGGTGCCCCAGCCGATCGCCCCGACCAGCGTCGAGACCGCGTACAGGTACGTCCAGACGAGGAACGCCTTCGCCGGCGCCGGCAGCCGCTTCCGCACCACGACGCACGCGACGACCACGCACAGGCACACGACGATCACCATCGTCGCGCCGCGGAAGTGGACGAGGATGTGCTCGAACGACTTCCAGAACCGATCCTTGTTCCAGTCGTGCGCCTGGTGGATCTCGTAGATGTACGTCCAGAACCAGCCGCCGGTCGTCTTCTGCATCAGCCACGTGCCGCCGAGCCCGACGAAGCCGGCGGCGCCGACGAGCGCCGGCATCCTCCGCCAGTTGTAGGCGAGCAAGATCGGCCCGGCGGCGAGCACGTAGAACACGCCGGTCTGCTTGCAGAAGAACGAGAGGCCGAGGATCGCGCCGAGCGACGCGATCCGGACCTGCGCCCACGGCCCCTCGTCGGCGCGCGCCCACTGCGTGAGCACGTAGAGGCTCGCCGTGATCATGCAGAGGAAGAGCGTGTCGCCGCGGACGATGTCGTACCAGCCCTCGACGAACGGGTACGCCGCGGCGAAGAGCCCGAGCCCGAGCAGCGCGCCCGCGAGCCCCGCCGCTCGGTCGAGCGGCGACGCTCGCAGCCCTTGCGCGATCACGACCCACGCGATGCCGCACAGCGCGAGCACCGAGATCGCGCGCCCGAGCTGGTACGACAGGCCGAACACGCTGCCGAGCACGGCCAGCAGGCCGGGGTAGAGCGGCGTGTAGAGGAACGGGATGAAGTCGACCGACGGCGGCGGATAGTGGCCCTCGCCCTCGGCGACGCGGTGCGCGCCGTGCAGGACACCGCCTTCCATCCACTCGAGGTCGTACGGGTACGCGAAGCGCCCGCCGATCGCCCACAGGAGCAGGAACGTCTGGTAGAGCCCCGGCGCCGCCAGCGCGATCCAGAACGCGGCGCGCCAGAAGCGGTTCATCGCACGACCTCGAGCTGCGCCGCGCGCACGCGGTCCTCGGCGACCTTGAACGCCGCCGGCGCCTTCACCGGCCGCCGCGCCTGCTTGCGCCAGAGCCCGGTCCACAGGCCGTACGTGCCCGCGGCCGCCGTCGCCGGCACCGTCGTCGACACCGTGTAGCGGATGAACTGCCCGCGCTGCCACCACTCGAGCGGCCGCACCGGCGTGTGGTCCGCGGTGAACCGCCCGCCGCGTCCATCCTCGAAGTGCACGAACACGCGCCAGCCCGCGTCGAGCCGCCCGCGCGCCTCGAACGTCCACGTGATGTCGAACGTCTCGCCGGGGCGCACCTGCGCCGGCAGGTCGACGGCGAGCAGCCGCACCTCGGGTCCGAGGTCGATGTCGAGCGGCGCCGCGATCGCCGGC